>JAUYDB010000105.1 GCA_030691985.1 Candidatus Omnitrophota bacterium
TAACCATTCTCCCACGATGTAAACCATCTTTCGGACAAATTATAGAATTTGTGAAAAATGGGGACAGGTTCATTTTTCTTTACCCCACTCAAGAAAAATGAACCTGTCCCCATTTTTCCCTCAGCTCCGGCCACGGCAGGCTGTCCTCTAACTTTAAGCCACTTCGAACAAAGCATAGGGGTGAATGTTACCGCAGTAAACAGGGAGCCGATTAACGTGACGGTCACGATCGTGGCAAGCTCGCCGAACATAATGCCTATGACGCCGGACACTAACAACATCGGCAAAAAAACCACTACTGTAGTCAAGGTTGACGCGGCCACCGAAAAAAACATCTCGGACGTCCCGAACATCGCGGCCTCCACGGGCCTCTTACCCCTCTCAAGATGCCGGTAGGTATTATCCACGACGACGATGGCGTTATCGACGACCATGCCGGACGCGATCGCGAGAGATGACAGGCTTATGACGTTTATGGTCTTGCCGCTCAAGAACAGGTATATGAAAGCTATCAATAATGAAAACGGTATGGTCAACGCTATGATAAGGCTTCCAAGGAGTTGCCTTAAGAAAAACCATACAACAAGAATAACGAATATAATCCCTATCCAAACTGATGATTTGAGCGAATCCAGGGCATTTACGATATCCTGAGACGTGTCAAACATTATATGTATCTTTATATCGGAAGGCAGCCCCTTCTCGAGCTGATTCAATTTCTTCTTGATACGCTGGGCCACTTCAACGGTATTAGTGCCGGTCTGCTTCTGCACCATTACCATAAGGCCCGGTTTTCTGTCGAACCTTACCTCTGAGGTTATCTCGCTGAAACCGTCTTCAACCTTCGCGACGTCCTTCAGATAGACAAAGTTCCCGTTATGACTGCCAAGCATCACCTGGTTTATCTCAAACGGGTCCTCGAACTCTCCCGGGAACCGCAGCAGATAATCGGTGAGGCCGGATTTTATATTGCCCAAAGGCTGCGTGATATTTTCCTGCTTCAATGTATTCTGTATATCGAGTATCGAAAACCCGTATCCTTCGAGCCTCTCCCTATCAACCCATATATTTATCTGCCTCTGCAGGCCTCCGATGAGCTGCACGGTGCCGACGCCGGAAATCTGCCTTAAGGCGTCGCCCACCCTTTTGTCTATAATCTCATAAAGGTCGGAATAAGATTGCTCGGCGGTCACACCCATAAATATGATAGGGACGTTGGCGGTGTTAAATTTGAATATGAAGGGATTGTCAATCTCGTCGGGTATATCCGGGAGGAAGCGCTTGACAAGCTCGATCCTGTCGCGTATATCGTTCGACGCCTCGTCCAGGTTGGTCCCCCATTTGAATTTGAGGGTTACGAGCGAAACCCCTTCAACCGACCGGGAAGTTAGTTTGTCGAGGCCGGGCGTCGTCGCGAGCTGGTTCTCTAGCGGCTCCGTCACCCGCTGTTCAACGTCTTCGGAAGCCGCGCCCGGATAACTTGTAATGACAGTGATTGCCGGAGGCTCTATCTCGGGCATCATGTCGATACCCAGCTTTGACAGGCTGTAAAACGCGATTATGATGATCGACGAAAAGATCATCAGGTTTGTAACCGGCTTCTTTACGCCGAATTCCGGAAGATTCATCTGCGCACCTCTTCAAACATCGTTACTGGCTGCGGCAGGACGGGTCCTGTCGCGCCCTTGAGCCCCTCTTGGCCATGTGGCCAGGGGGCTTCGCCTAATTTTGTTTTTCAAGGAATAATCCTTTTGGTTTTATTATGTTAGGCTTTACAGCCGCTGTGAATATAACGGTC
>JAUYDB010000151.1 GCA_030691985.1 Candidatus Omnitrophota bacterium
TTACCGGTATGCGGAAGTCAGAAATACTAACTCTCCAATGGAAGAATATCAACTTTGGGCAGGGCATAATATATTTGCTCCATACGAAGAACGGCGAGCGCAGAGAAGTGCTGATGAATGACATCGTCAAAAAGACATTAATCGCCGTTCCAAAAAATCCCAGCAGCCCATACATATTCTGTCACGAGGACGGCAAGCCGTACTTGAACGTCAGAAAATCTTTTGACGCAGTTTTAAAAAAATGTGATATAATTGACTTCAAATTCCACGATCTGAGGCATACATTCGCCTCGCACTTAGTTATGTCTGGTATAGACATTAAGACAGTGCAGGAGCTGATGGGCCATAAGTCCATCGAGATGACGCTTCGGTATTCTCATCTATCGCCGGATCATAAAAAGCGGGCCGTGGAGATCTTAGGAAATAGAATTAGCACAAATATAGCACAAACGCCTAAAACGGCAAATACAAGCGAGATAGGCGAATCGCCTAACTCGTTGAAAGAATTAGAGTTAGTGCATTAATGCTGGCGTAGCTCAGTTGGTAGAGCAGCGGTTTCGTAAACCGCAGGTCAGGGGTTCGAATCCCTTCGCCAGCTCCACTGTCGTTTGACCGTAGGTGGAGTTCCGAACGATACATTTTAAAAGACTCAGTTTTCGATAAAGCTATCGTTCGGGACTCCATACCAAAAACCACAGACCTTTATCATTATGATCCATTTTAGAGAAGTGCTTAAAAATAGGAATTTTCTGTTCCTGTGGCTGGGGCAGCTTGTATCGAACTTTGGTGATAGGCTGAACCAGATGGCCCTCGTCGCGCTTGTTTACCAGAGTAACCCCGGTTCCGAAATTGCCCTCGCGAAGCTCATTTCTTTTACGGTCATTCCGGTCTTTATCGTCGGGCCGATCGCGGGCGCATGGGTCGACAGGTTGAATAGGCGGAATATCATGATAATATCTGACATATTGCGCGGGTTATTAGTATTGTCAATACCTGTGTTCATAGTATGGAGGCAGATACTCCTTGTCTATCTTGTGATATTCCTGACATTCTCGCTCTCGCGGTTCTTCATCCCGTCAAAAATGGCAATAATACCGGAGATCGTGGCCAAGGACAAACTCCTGGTCGCGAACACATTGCAGGATACGACCCACATGATAGGCAATGTCGTGGGCCTGGTCGGCGCCGGCATCATAGTCAATATCGCATGCATAGGCGCGATAGGGGGGTTTTACATCGATAGCGCCACGTTCTTCATATCCGCCGCTCTCATAGCTATGATGGCCCAGCGCAAGTTTGTAAGGGAGGTGAGAGATGGCCTGAGGGACACAAAAAAGGCCCTGGGGGATTCGCTGAGGCGCTCAGTATTTTCCGAAATAAAAGACGGATTTAATTATCTCATAAAGTATAGCAACATGCGTTTTGTGATGTCCGTATTCTTTCTTCTCATGGCAGGCGCCGGCGCGGTATCATGCGTCATAATAGTCTTCATCCAGAAAGCGTTCGGCACCTCGACAAGGGACATAGGATTTTTAGGGATGTTTCTTGTGACGGGGCTTTTAATCGGTACGGTTCTGTTCGGGAGGTTCGGGCAGAAGGTCAATAGAAAGAAAGCCATACACTTAAGCTTTATCGCGAGCGGAATATTTATAAGCCTGTTCGCTTTTTTTGTCCGGGCGTATCCAAACCTGTTCGTCGCCGGAATATTGTCCGCTTTATTAGGCATGTCGGTAAGCCCTATTGCGATATCCACGAATACGCTTACCCACGAGACCATCCCGGAGGAGATCAGGGGCAGAATCTTCAGCTCTCTCGAGGCGGTGATACATCTCGCGTTTCTCTTGTTTATGTTCGTGGCTGCCTATGCGGCGAAATTTCTGGGAAGATCATGGATCCTGCTTGCGGTAGGGGCGGTATTTTCGTTATGCGGCATAGCGGGGGTGCTGAGGTCGTCTGCCTTTGGGCCTTACGATAAGAGATAAGAGCAGGCGCTACCTGGCTTTCAAGTCTTTCTCTTTTTTAAGCTTATCAAGGCAAACCTTGAAGTAATTACAGATCGGGCAGCAGATATTCTCCTCGCCCTTCTCGCCTCTGTACCACTTCGTCTCGCAGGTCCAGTAGACCTGGCATGTCTCACAGCAATTTATCTTGTCCCAAATCATAAAAATAACCTCCCTTATTTTCCAAGATACATCAATTTGCCGATATTGTCAATATTTTTGTAATAGAGCAGAGTTTTAAGAGACGGTGATAAAAAGGGGTCTGACCCAACTAAGTCTATTAAGCCGTGAATGGGTCTGACCCCTTTTTATAGATAGCTTGCTATGCCAAAAAATTGGGTCAGACCCATTCAATATGCAATAGACGCGCCGGGTCAGACCCCTTTTTTCTTACGAAACTCTTATAACGCTGGGCTATTGCATAGTTTTAAATTTGTCAGATTGACATTTGCGTCGTATTGGATATAATAATTAGATAAATCAAGAGAGGGTTTAATGTTTTCCGGTTTTTATGGCGGGGTTCATCCGCCCGCATTTAAGACATCCACATCGGACCGTCCTATAAAAAGGGTCTTCATGCCGCAGAAGGTGGTCCTTCCGCTTTCGCAAAACGTCGGCTCACCCGCGGAACCAATCGTATCGGCCGGAGATGCGGTAAGCGTGGGCAGTAAAATAGCCAGGCCGAGCGGTTTTATCTCAAGCTTTTTACACGCGACTATCAGCGGCAAGGTAACTAAGATAGCCTATTCTCCTACGCCTGCGCAGGACAGGATGCTGTCTATAATCATCGAAGCCCAGGGCAGCGAAGACCAGGAATTGAAGCTGATGCCGGCCAGGGACATATCGTCATTTTCCAGAGACGAACTCCTCAATATGGTCAAAGAGGCCGGGGTCGTTGGATTAGGCGGCGCCGCGTTTCCCACTCATGTAAAGCTTTCCCCGCCCAAAACCAAACCGATAGACACGGTCATATTGAACGGAGCTGAATGTGAGCCGTATCTTACCTGCGACCATCGCCTCATGCTGGAGAAGTCGAAAGAGATCCTCCGGGGGCTTGAAATTATAAATAAAATTTTAGGCGTAAAGAAAGCATTTATAGCCATAGAGGATAATAAGCTTTCGGCGTTATATTCAATGGAAAGGGCTCTTTCGGCGGCGAAGGAGAGAGGGCAGGCCGAAGGCGTCGAAGTCATGTCTGTCAGGACAAAGTACCCGCAAGGCGCGGAGAAGCAGATTATAAAATCTGTCTTGAACCGGACAGTGCCCTCCGGCGGCCTTCCGATGGACGTAGGGTGCATAGTTCAGAATATGGCAACGACATTTGCCATATACGAGGCGGTGTATTTAAAGAAACCGCTGATAGAAAGGGTCGTCACTATAACAGGAGATTGTGTCAAAGAGCCGGTGAATTTGTGGGTAAGGATCGGGACGACACTTGCGGACCTGGTGAATTTATTAGGTGTATTTGTAAAAGAGCCCAAGAAGATCATAGCCGGCGGCCCGATGATGGGGATCGCCCAGCATACTATGGACATCCCGATCACTAAAGGGACCGGCGGCATCGTCTTTTTGTCCGGAGACAGGATCGACGAATCAAAAGAGAGCGTCTGTATAAGATGCGCAAGGTGCCTCGAGGCCTGCCCCATGGGACTTGTCCCGACGGTGTTGATGCACCGCGTGAAGAAGGGGCTGTTCTCCGAGGCGAAAGATCTTGGAATTGCTCAATGCTTTGAGTGCGGGGCATGTGCCTATGCCTGTCCGGCGAAGATCCCGCTTTTGGATTACATGAAATTCGGAAAATCAAAAGTTCAAGGAGCAAAATGAATGGATCGTACATAGTATCCATCGCGCCGCATATTAAAGACAAAACCTCAACCAGGGATATCATGTGGGCTGTAACCATATCGCTCATTCCTTCAGGGCTTGCCGGGATATTTATATTCGGATTAAATTCTCTACTTGTAATACTCGTTTCCATATTATCGGCTGTAGCGGCCGAAGCGGCCATACTAGGGATAAGGAAGAAGGATACATCAGCGCTTTACGACGGAAGCGCTGTTTTGACGGGCCTGCTCCTGGCCTATAATCTGCCGCCCGGCTCTCCGCTCTGGATGCCGCTTGCGGGAAGCGTCTTCGCTATTGCCATAGGGAAGCAGGTTTTCGGGGGCTTAAGCCACAACATATTCAATCCGGCTTTGGCGGGCAGGGCGTTCCTCATGATATCATGGCCTGTTTATATGACGACATGGCAGAACCCGCGCTGGAAGATAGACGCCATTACAAGCGCTACACCGCTCGGGCTTTACAAAAATAACGGATCCGATTTTTTAAACGGAATATCAAGCCTCGACCTGTTTCTTGGAAATAGGGGCGGCTGTATAGGCGAGGTATGCGTAATCGCGCTTCTACTGGGCGCGGCGTACCTTCTGATGAAACGGTATATAACTTGGCATATCCCCGTTACTTATATAGCCACAGTCGCTCTTATGAGCTGGATATTCAACGGCAAGGGCGCACTATTTACCGGAAACGCCCTGTTCTTCGTATTGTCCGGCGGTCTTGTACTTGGCGCTTTCTTCATGGCGACGGATTACGTAACGGGCCCGCTTGGAGCGCGCGGCAAGGTTGTTTTCGGCCTCGGCTGCGGGCTGCTTACGCTCATAATAAGGAAGTTTTCAGGGTATCCGGAAGGTGTCTCTTACGCTATTCTTATCATGAACGCGGTAACGCCTGTAATCGATAAAT
>JAUYDB010000241.1 GCA_030691985.1 Candidatus Omnitrophota bacterium
GCGTTGGGTCAGACCCCTTTTTACTGAACCCCATTTTATGGCATAGCAAGCTGTCTATAAAAAGGGGTCAGACCCCTTTTTGTCATCGTTTCTTAAAACTTTGATCTATTACAAGAAATAGGTGTTGTGTCCCGCAGTTTAAGTAAAATATAAAAAAGTAAGATTTAGCCCCTTGACAAAATCAATATCAATAGGTATACTTAAAACAAAGAACAGAAGGTTGTTTTTTTAGACTATAACTAAAATGTTTTAAAAAGTTTTTATTGTGGTGTAATATGAGAGAAGTCATATTCAAGGATCTTACGTCAGTGACTTCAAGAAAAAAAGACATCTTCTTGAAAGAGGTCTTCGAAAAGGATGGTATCCTCACGAGGACCGAAAGAAGATGTTTTTATTTTATAAAGGATATGGCAAGAATAAGCGATGCAAAGGATATGGGAAAATGGCTCGAACCATATAGCGGCGTTTTACCTATGGCGAAGAGGAACTTTCATGTTATGAAGGAGCACAATGATGGTTTGGGGGTGGATAAGCTGACATGCAAGATAGCAGGGACTTTTTACGCCGTGGTTGACAACACGATATATACGATAGGGTTTCTTCATTCGTTTAAGGCGAATTTTATGAAAGCGGGACGGGCTGAGTGACATGACGATAGCCGAAAACCGATAACCGAACACCGATAACCGATTAAAGGAGGGTTGATTATGCCGTACATAACCACAAGAAGGCTGTATAATGTAATTGGTAAGAAGGTATCGAGATATTTTAACTGCAAAAAGGCAAGGAGGCTGTATAACGAGATAAACAGGGATATGATCTTTTTTGAGACAAGATTAATAAAATCCCGGCTGCATCACGCATAATACGCCCCGCGGCTTTCCCGAAAGAGTTTCCGGGAAAAGCGAGCGGGTTTTACAGAATAGGTTCTTAAGCAAAAAGGAGGTTTTTGAAGCTTAGGAACCTCTTTTTTTGTAATAGATCGTTGTAAGAAACGATGATAATAAGGGGTCTATAAAAAGGGGTCTGACCCAACGCGTCTATTAAGCCGTGAATGGGTCTGACCCCTTTTTATAGATAGCTTGCTATGCCAAAAAATGGGGTCAGACCCCTTCAATGAGCAATAGACGCGTTGGGTCAGACCCCATTTTCTTATAGAACTGAACTGTTACCTTTTTTTGCATGCGGCCACTCTTGACTTGCCTGTAATCCTGTGATATAATTGCTTACAGAATTGTTTTCGTTTAACTAATTTATATGTGGCAGGTTATTTTATGCCCAATTTGTATATACTATCATAAAATATTATGTATTTTAAATACCTTGAGCTCATGGGTTTTAAGTCATTTGCCGAAAAGACCAAATTGAATTTCGAGCCTGGCGTTACAGCGGTGGTCGGGCCTAACGGCTGCGGCAAATCCAATATTGCCGACGGCATCAGGTGGGTCCTCGGGGAACAATCCGCAAAAACCCTTCGCGCGTCCAACATGCAGGACGTGATATTTAACGGCACCGATACGAAAGAGCCGATAAATTTCGCCGAAGTATCTCTCACATTTTCCAACGAAAAAAGAGTTCTTCCTATTGATTACGATGAAGTTACGATAACCCGCAGGGTATTCCGCACGGGTGAGACCGAATATCTCCTGAATAAGACTCCGGTAAGGCTTAAAGATATATCCGAGCTTTTAATGGGAACCGGTATCGGCGCGGAAAGTTACTCCATCATCGAGCAGGGGAAGATGGATCTCATCTTGAGCTCTAAACCCGAAGACAGGCGCTTTGTCTTCGAGGAAGCCAGCGGTATCACAAAATATAAGTCGAAGAAGAAAGAGGCGCTGAGGAAGCTTGAACAGACAGAGCAAAACCTCCTGCGTATAAACGATATCATACAGGAAGTCAAACGTCAGATTGCCTCCATAGAAAGACAGGCGAGAAAGGCCGAGAAATACAAGGCAGATTTTGATAGATTAAAGGATGTGGAAATAAAGGTATCATATTATGATTATATGATTATCAAGACGCAGGAGGCGACATGCGCCGCTGAAAAGAGCGACATCAGCTCGTGCGAGAAGGACGCGGATGCCCAGATACGATCGGGGTCCGAAAAGATTTACGGCTACAGGCAGTCTATGGATGAAATGAATCAAAAGATATCCGACCTGCGGAATAAAAACACCGAACAGTCCGGCTTGCTCGACATGAATACCCATAAGATCGATATAAATAAGGAGCGCATAGAAGAGAATAGGTCGATACAGGATGGGCTAAGGAAAGAGATTGCCTCCGCAGGGGAGAAGATCATGGGCGCAAAGGCGCTTGTAGAGAAGCTGAAAGAGGGCCTTGCCAGGGTGAGCGGTGAGCGGGTTTCCAAGCACAAATCTCTGGAGGAAAAAGAGATCCTTCTGAAAACAATCGCGAACGAGACGGAGGCAATCGAGGCCGGCATAAAGACGTGCAAGGTCCGGGCAGTGGACTACCTCGCGAAGGAGACACGATTAAAAAACGAACTCATAAAGATAGGCGCCGATGTGCAGAACAGGCGCGCCCGTAAGCGCCGTCTCGATATCGAAAAGGATAAGGTTGGCGCGGAACTTGAATCGCTTGAAGGAGCGCTGACGGATGTCATCAGGGAGTTTGAGGAGATCGAAAAGAGGGTGTTGTCATTAAGGATGGATTTGGATTCAAATAAAGGCCGGTATGAAGACGCGCTTTCCGGACAGAAGGTTCTTGAAGAGGAGATTGCCAGGGAGGGGAATAGAATAACCGCGGCGAAATCCAAGATAGAGATCCTTGAGGACAGCCTCAAGACCCACGAGGGTTTTAAAAATAGCGTCAGAAACATACTTACCGGGATATCGGAAAGGAAAGAAAACTCTTTAAGCGGTATACGCGGTGTGCTGGCCGATATAATTAAAGTTGAAAGAGGATATGAGGAAGCCGTCAGCGCTTTTCTGGGTGATGACGCCGAGATAATCATAGTTGATACTGACGAAGGCGTGGAAACGGCGATAGAGTATCTGCGTTTACATGGGCTCGGCAAGGCGAGCTTCATCTCTATAGAGACTCTTAAGAATCAAAACCGCGTCTGCAGGCAAGAGGTACCGCAAGAGGGCAAAACGCCGCTTAAAAATTTTGTAAAAGTCGATCCGGCGTATGAAGATGTCCGCGGGCACTTTTTTGCTGACGCCTATTTGGCGGAGTCCGCGAAAGCAATATTCAATAATCTTCGCTCTTCAGGCGCGGTAAGGCTTGTGACAAAATCCGGGTATACGTTTGACAATTGTAAAGTATCAGGCGGGAGCGCCTCTCTCGCGGTCGAGTCGCTTCTCGTTGGGCGCAGGGAAAGATTAGAGGATTTGAAAGCGGAGACTATAGATAAGGAACAGAATATGGCGTCTCTTGAGTCAGTTAAATCCCAAAAGGCCGGGGCGGCCGCATTGCTAAAGCAGCAAATCACCGCCCTGGAGGAAGGCCTTCATGCGCAGGAGATAATCGTTTCGAATATAAAGGCCAAGAAGGACGGCCTGGAAGGGGCAGTAAAGAAACTTAAGGAAGAGAGAGAGCTTTTGACGCTTGAGCTTGACGAGGTCGATCAGGCCATCGATGAATTGACTAAGAAGGGCGAATCCTTTAACGCGGAACTTAACAATATTGAGAAGGAGAAGGCCGCTTCACAGGCCTTTATGGATGAATCGCAGGTTTCGATTTCTAAAAAAAGGGAAGACAGGGAGATCCTGGCTTTAGAGATGGCTACCCTGAAGACAGAGCTTGTCTCTTTCGAGAAAGAAGAAGAAGGCACAAGGAATAGCATGAAGCAGGAGGCCTCTCTTCTGTTCGAGCTTGAGGATACCCTCTATTCAAAAGAAAGCATGTTGAAAGAATCAGAGGATAAGGTAAAGTTTCTTGAGGAAGAAAGCGTCAAATTGGCCGCGGAGAACGAGGTGATAAAAGCGGATCTTGAGACTAACGTAGAAAAGGCCTGTATCATGGAAAAGGCCAGGTCCGATTGCCTCGGCAGGCTGGGCGCGGACGAGGCATGCCTCAAAGAGAAGGAGATGGAGATAGAGCGCTTAAGAAATCAGGCCAGAGACCTTGACGTTAAGCTGACAGAGTTTAATTACAGGAAGACGAACTTGCGCGATAGGATATTCCAGGCGTATAAGGTAGATTTTGAAAACACTCATTGCGAGAGCGAGGAGCCCATGGATTGGGACGCGCTGCGGACGCAGGTTGCCGAACTCAAAGACAGGATTGATAAGATGGGGCCGGTGAATCTGGTAGCCATAGAAGAACATAAGGAGCTGGAGGAACGCCGCGCGTTCTTAACGCATCAAGAGGAGGACCTTGTCAACGCGAAAGATTCGCTCCTGAAGGCTATTCAGAAGATAAATAAGACAACCAAAGAATTATTCCTGGATACCTTCCAGAAGATACAGCTTGAATTCAAGAATTTCTTCAGAATGTTATTCGGCGGAGGCCAGGCGGAACTGGTCTTGATAGACGAACACGACGTATTGGAATCCGGCATCGAGATAATAGTGCGGCCTCCGGGCAAAAAACTTCAGAATATCATGCTCTTGTCGGGAGGAGAGAAGGCGATGACCGCCATAGCGCTTCTCTTTGCCATATTCAAGGTCAGGCCCAGCCCGTTCTGTGTCCTCGACGAAATTGACGCGCCCCTTGACGAATCGAACGTGCTGAGATTCTCCAATGTGTTGAAGGATTTCCTGAAGATCTCCCAGTTCATAATCATCACCCATAATAAGCGCACGATAGAGCTTGCCGATGTTATGTATGGCATAACTATGCAGGAGAGGGGAGTCTCTAAAATAGTTTCGGTGAAATTCCTGGATGAGAATAAGAACGTGGAATCGAAAGAGAAGGAGAGCGTTTTAACTGCTTCGCCAGCCAGCTAGTGTTTTCCATCCTCCATTGCCCTTGAGTAAAGGCAGGTCCTGTTTTTACCGGCGCGTTTTGCCTCGTATAAGCTGAGATCAGCGCGCGAAATCAATTCGTCTTTCGTGTTGGCGTCTTCCGGATATGCCGCTATCCCGCAGCTTATAGTCAGGCGGTTTTCCACGGAAGAGAGATCGCGCTCAGTGTATAATTTTTCGACTTCACTGCGCAGCCGCTCGGCGAAAAGCCTGGAGTTCTCTTTAGGCGTATTCGGCATCACTATGGCGAATTCTTCGCCGCCGTATCTTGCTACGATATCGAACTTTCTCGATTTACTCTGTAAGACAAAAGCTATCTGCTTTAAGGCCTCGTCGCCTTTTATGTGGCCGAAGGTATCATTGTAAAGCTTAAAATTATCGACGTCAACCATTACAAGGCTGACATTTGCCTCGCTGATCTTAGACCTCTCTACCTCCAAAGACAGATGCTGTTGAAATTTTCCGTAATTCCACAGTTTGGTGAGCCAGTCTATATTAGACAGATATACCGTCTCCTCGTATAACCGCGAATTCTCGATGGCAAGGCCCGCATGATTCGCGAACATCGTCAGCATCTTGACGTCCGATTTGGTGATCGGCTTTTTATTGAAGATATTGTCGACAAGTATCGCGCCAAGCACCTTATCCTTTGCTTTCAGGGGAACCGTAACAAAAAAATCTGTGCTGAGCGTCCGCTGTATTTCCTTGTCCACCATGGACCTGGCTTCCGTTGTAGTTATTTCGAATGGCATGCCTTCAAGTATGGTGAGGGCGAGTATTCCCATATCCTCCCTAAGCGGGATTTTAATGCCTTTCAGGATGCTGTTAAGCCTTGATTCAGGATCCTTTTTGAAGCTATCGTACGAGGCTATGAAGTCATCCAGCGTTTTCTTGCTCTGCGATATCGCGTGCCAGATCTTTCCAGCCTCCTCGGCCGTGTGCGGCCCAATCCCCATAACGCCCTCCAGGACGCCTTCTTTATCGTTTACCAGGAAGAGCATCGCGCGGTTAAAGCCTAGGCCTTCGTGCGAAGTCAGGGCCGTCAGGATTATGTAAAGGATCTGATCCAGCTTCAGGGTAGTCCTTATCGCATTCGAAATTTCGTAGAGAAGCGAAAATTCCCAACTTAGCCTTTCGAACTCGTGCCTCAGATTTTTTTCTTTATCCCGTTCCATCGCTCACTCCTGATACAACCGTTTTATTATCAGTACAAGCATATCATAATCATGCCGGATTTTTCAATATAAAAAAATATAAAAAATATTGACAAATATGTAGAATCTGCTATCATATGACCATCTTCGGGGTGAGGTGAGATTCCTCAGCCGGTGGTCATAGCCCACGAGCGGTGTACCGTACATGGTGCACGGCAGAGCTTGTGAAATTCAAGCGCCGACCGTAGAGACGGGATAAGAGAAGATAAACTAGCTGAAAGCTTAAAGATATTCATACCCCGAGGAAGCTCTCATCGGGGTATTTTTGTTTCTCAACATCCCCCTCACCTTAATCCTCTCCCCAAAAGGGGAGAGGAGATTATAAAGTAATTCCCTCTCCCCTTCAGGGGAGAGGGCCAGGGTGAGGGGTAAAAACGACGGCATATGAAACTTAATACGATTCCAGAGGTTCTAGGCGACATAAAAACCGGGAAAATGGTTATTGTGATCGACGATGAAGACCGCGAGAACGAGGGCGACCTCGTTATGGCGGGCTCTTTCACGAAACCATCCGATATAAACTTTATGGCAAAGTATGGCCGCGGGCTCATATGCGTTCCGATGGAAGGTTCAAGGCTTGATGAGCTGGGCCTGCATCCTATGTCGATAGGGCCCTTGCGCGATCCATACAGGACCGGCTGGGCTGTATCGTGTGACGCCAGGCGCGGTATCACGACCGGCATCTCCGCGCACGATAGGGCGCGCACAATAAATATATTGGCCGATCCTAAGGCCGGATCTAACGATCTTATAAGGCCCGGCCACGTCTTTCCGCTGCGCGCTAATGAGGGCGGGGTCCTGGTCAGGGCCGGGCACACTGAGGCGTGCGTGGATCTATTGAGGCTGTCAAAGCTTTATCCTGCAGGTGTCATATGTGAAATAATGAAGGATGACGGGACGATGGCCAGGACACAGGACTTGCTGGAATTCTCCCATAGCCACCATTTGAAGATTTGCACAATAGCGGGGCTCATCGAATACAGGCGGAAGTCCGAGAAGCTTATAGAAAGGATCGCGACGACCACAATCCCTACCGATTTCGGCGAATTCAAAGTCCATGTCTACGAATCCATTACGGACAAATACCATCACCTTGCGCTTGTCAGCGGAAGGCTAGATAAAAAAGGGGCTATCGTCAGGGTGCATTCTGAATGCCTGACCGGAGACGTTTTTGGCTCCAAGAGATGTGATTGCGGCGATCAGTTAAAAGCGGCTATGAAAATTATCTCAAGAAGCCCCGGAGGGGTGATATTATATATGCGGCAGGAGGGCAGGGGGATCGGCCTCGCGAACAAGCTTAAGGCCTACGAACTTCAGGATAATGGCCTGGATACGGTGGAGGCCAACGAGGCATTGGGGTTCAAGCCGGACTTGAGGGATTATGGGATCGGGGCGCAGATCCTGGCCGATTTAGGATTGAAGAATATAAAACTATTAACAAACAATCCAAAGAAGATTGTCGGGCTTGAAGGATACGGGCTTAAGGTGGTGGAGAGGATTGCCTTGCAGGTCCCAATGACAAAGACGAACAGGAAATATCTAAAGACGAAGAGGGAGAAGTTGGGACATGAGATTTGAAATGTAGCCTACAGCGAACAGGTTACAGCCAACAGGTCAGTTTAAGGTCTCCTGTTTGCTTTGAGCTGTTAGCTAAACGAGTCTAAGGAGGGTGATATGGCAAACGTGATAAAGTCTGACATGTTGGCGAAAGGGAGGAAGTTCGCGATAGCGGTCTCGAGGTTTAATGAGTTTCTGTCGTCGAAACTTCTCGAAGGATGCCTTGATACGCTCGTCCGGCATGGCGCGCAGGACAGCTCGCTCGATGTCGTATGGACGCCGGGCGCGTTCGAGCTTCCGTTTCTGGCAATGAAGCTCGCGAAGTCAAAGAAGTATGACGCGGTGATATGCCTGGGAGCCATAATAAGGGGCGCCACGCCGCACTTCGAGTTTATCGCGAGCGAAGCCGCCAAAGGCATCGCCAAGGTGTCGCTTGACACAGGGGTGCCTTGCATATTCGGCGTGATCACAGCCGATAATCTGGAGCAGGCGATAGAGAGGGCCGGCACAAAAGACGGCAACAAAGGCCGCGACGCCGCCCTTTCCGCGATCGAAATGGCGAACTTGGCGGAGCGGGTATAAAATTTTGAGGAGAGGAGAAGCAGGTGAGGAAGCGGACGAGGGCGAGGGAGAGCGCGTTAAAGATTCTCTACGCCGTTGAAATTACCGGTGATGACCCTAAAGAGTGCGCTGATGTCTTCTGGGACAATTCCGAAGATAGCGACGCACAGGTCATGCAATTCGCCAACGCTCTTGTCATGGGAGTCGCCGCAAACAAAGACGCCATTGATGATATGATATCGAAATATGCCGCGAACTGGCAGCTTAAGAGGATGGCCATTATCGACAAAAATATACTTAGAGAGGCGGTCTATGAACTTTTATATACGAATGACATCCCGCCCAAGGTCGCGATCAACGAAGCGATAGATATTGCGAAGAAATACGGCGATATAGATTCCGGCAAATTTGTCAATGGTATCTTAGACAAGATAAGCAAAACAGAAGAGAAGCGGACAAAGTGAAATACGCTGACCTGCACGTTCACACCTGCTATTCCGATTCGACCTTTTCCCCTGAAGAGGTCGTCGAATACGCCGGTAAAGAGGGCCTGGCCGCTATAGCTATTTGCGACCATGACTCGACTGATGGGATAGAGCCCTCAATGAAGGCCGGCGCCGCGCTCGGCATCGAGGTGATCCCGTCCATTGAGCTTACCGTCGAAAGGCCTGATACGGAAGTCCATATCCTGGGTTATTTTATTGATTGGAAGAAAGAATGGTTCCAGGATAAGTTGAAAGAGATACGGAATTTCAGGATAGACCGTATGAACAAAATGATCGGGAAATTGAAGGCGATGGATATCGAAGTGGATGCCGACGAAGTCTTTAAATTAGCCGCCGGAGGCTCGGTCGGCAGGCCTCATCTCGCGCGGGTTATGGTGAATGCCGGCAAGGTAAAAACCCTCAAGGAGGCGTTCAATAAATATATAGGGTATTCGAAACCCTGCTATGTATCAAGGATAAAGCTGTCCCCCCAGGATGTGATAGGCATGGTCTTGGAGGCAGACGGTGTTCCTGTGTTGGCCCATTCGAAGCTTATGGGTAAAGATGAATATATACCAAAACTTATAGATTACGGTTTAAAAGGCATCGAGGTCTATCATACGGAACACAATGCCTCGGCCGTGAAGCGTTATGAAAAATTAGCCAACGATTACAATCTGCTGATTACAGGCGGCTCTGATTGCCACGGCATGAATAAAGGCAAGGCCTTGATAGGAACTGTAAAAGTGCCTTATGAACTAGTGGACAAGCTGAGAGAGGAGTCCTTAAAGATTCGCCATGACAGGCAGAAATTTTTCATCCCACCCCGATAGGGCAGCTATCGGCAGGTGCCCCTTCGGCTAATGCCGCCATCTAGGATCTTTAGTTTTGGTAGTACCTATATGTGTGGCGGCATGCCTTGGAAAAAGCTGATGGTAGTATATAGGCAAGTGGTAGTTATACCTTGGCGGCATTTATACGCCTCAAGGGCATCCTGCCGGTAGCTGCCCCGACATGAGATGAAAAATTTCATCGAAGAGAACTGAGGAAATTTTTTAAGCTTCTGGCGGCATGGACATAAGGACTCAGTCGGGACGGGTGACGCGGGGTCCAGTCCGAGAAGCGCACAAGTAGCCCATGGGATGGGGCAGTACAGATACGCACTCGTTATCACGATATTGTACACCCCATGGGCTGCGCGGAGCATCGCAGGACGACCCCGCGGCAGGACCCGTCCTGTAGTGAAAGGCTATGGCCTCGTGTCCATAAGAGAATTGAGGCTTAAAAAATTTCAAACGAAGAGAGTTGAGAGTCGTGAATAAGGATGAGCGATATATGCGGATGGCTATACGTCTTGCCGGAAAGGCTGAAGGGCTGACGAGCCCGAATCCGGCGGTCGGCGCGTTAGTCGTCAAAGACGACAGGGTGGTGGGCAAGGGTTATCACGAAAGACGCGGCCTTCCTCATGCCGAGGTCACAGCCCTCAAAACGGCCGCAAGCCGCTCTAAAGGCGCGACGCTATATGTAAGTTTAGAGCCATGCGATCATTTCGGAATGACCCCGCCCTGCACAGATGCCATTATAAAAAGCGGGATAAAGAGGGCAGTCATCGGGATGACAGACCCAAACCCAATTACAAACGGCCGTGGCATAGCGAAGTTAATGCGATATGGCATAAAGACGTCCATCGGCGTTTTGGAAGAAGAGGCGAGGCGCATAAACCTGCCGTATATAAAATACATCACAAAAAAAATTCCATATGTGACGGTCAAGGTTGCCGAATCGATCGACGGGAAGATAGCGACGGCCACAGGCGATTCGAGGTGGATTACGTCCGAAGAGTCACGGGAATATGTCCACAAGTTACGCGCTAAGGTCGATGCCGTAATGGTAGGCGTCAACACAGTCCTTAAGGACGATCCGCTGCTTTTAAGTAAGGCCGCTGTCAAACGGCAGCCGGCGAGAATCATAGTGGACAGCCGTTTAAGAACGCCTTTAAACGCTAAGCTATTTTCTGATATTGCCTCATCGCAGGTCATAATAGCAACGGCTGAAGATACAGGCTCCGGGAGGTCAAGGACTTATACGCAAAGAGGCGCGAAAGTATTGAATGTAAAATCCCGACACGGACGGATTGACTTAAAGAGTCTTTTCAAGGCATTGGGCCGGCTGGAGATGTCGCACATCCTGGTTGAGGGCGGCGGCGAGCTCATATGGTCGCTCGTTAAGGAAGGTCTTGTCGACAGGTTCCTGTTTTTCATAGCGCCTATAATAATCGGCGGCAGGACCGCCGTAACAGCCGTTGAAGGCGATGGTTTCGCGAAGATACGCAAGGCCGTCCGCCTGAATAACGTTACAATAAAGAGATTCGGCCATGATCTCTTGATCGAGGCGGGAGTAACTCGTCATTGCGAGGACGCGAAGCGGCCGAAGCAATCTCTTTTTCGGAGTTGAGGACCGATGTTTACAGGGAAATGGGGGGGAATATAGGGGACACAATACCTATTTCCTTGGGATTTTGTGCAGGGAAATAGGTATTGTGTCCCGTTGCTGTCCAAATTGGCGCAATTTCCCCCTCACCTTAATCCTCTCCCCCTTCGGGGGAGAGGAAATTATGAGG
>JAUYDB010000273.1 GCA_030691985.1 Candidatus Omnitrophota bacterium
TCGCGGCAAATGTTATTTTGCTTCTCGGCGTGAGTTTCTTCAGCGCATGCTCCATGTTCACGATTGCCCCCCTTGTCGATTTTCTGGTCAATCCCGGACTCGACCCCGCCAGGATAAGTATGCTCACCCAGAAGGCGATTGCCATTATGGCGTATGTGAAGCTACCCGTTACGCCTATGAGCTGGCTGGCGGTATTGACCCTCTTTGTGGCCCTCTCCAGCGCGTTCCAGATATTCGCAAATTACTCGATACTGAGGACAAAATATGCGGTGGCATGGGATATAATGCGTGATACATTCAAGGATTTCTTCAATGCCCAGTGGTCTTTTTTCACCGGCGGTTCTCAAGGCGTGATACTCAATACCTTCACAAGAGAGGTAGTACTCGTGGGGGACGCGTTCGGGGCGATGGCACAGTTTTTCGCCAACGGTCTGCAGGTGGTCTTTTTCCTGGCGGTGCCCTTTTTTATATCATGGAAAGCTACGACCTTAAGCGTTGGTGCGGCTGTCATCTTCGCCGTGCCATTTCTGCTGCTCGGCAGGTTGAGCTACCGTCTGGGGGTTGAGAGTACCGAGGCCTCCAACAAGATGATCTCTGTCGTCCAGGAGAGTTTTGGCCTGGCGAAGATCATCCTGGGTTTCGGGAATCATGATAGGACGATGAGAAATCTCGACAATGCTTTTGGCTGCTACTGTAAATCGGCGCTGAGGTCACAGACTCTCAACTTGGCGATACCTTTATCTTACCGGCCGTTCATCATCATCATCGTCACCGTAGCGTTCTTCGCGTCCCGCTGGTTCGGTGTCGCTTTATCGGAGACGCTGGTCTTGTTATTGTCGTTGCAGCAGGTCGGCGCCTCCATAGGGGTTCTGACGATGCAGAAGAATTCCCTGCAGAACTTCTTTCCCAGTTACGAGCAGATAATGTCTCTGCGGCAGCGGGCGAGAGAGCTGGAGCAGAAGGCCGGCGGAATGCCGTTTATGGGCTTTTCTCGTGAGGTGCGCATTGAGGGCGTGTCGTTTGCGTATCCCGGCCGTGAGAATGTCATCACAGAGATCACTACCCGCATTCCCAAAGGCAAGATGGTCGCGTTCGTCGGCGAGTCTGGGGCGGGAAAGTCCACCTTGGTCGACATGATAATGGGGTTTCATAAACCCACAAGCGGCAGGATACTCTTCGACGGGATCGATATGAGCGGTTTCGATATCCTGTCATACCGGCGCAGGATAGGGTATGTACCCCAGGACAGTATATTATTCAATATGTCGATAAAAGATAATTTTTTATGGGCGAATGAGTCGGCGACACGCCATGAGATGGAAGAGGCCTGCCAACAGGCCAATGCCGATGAGTTCATAGGTAAGCTGCCCAAAGGGTTCGATACGATTGTGGGGGACCGGGGCATCCGGTTGTCCGGAGGACAGGTGCAGCGGATAGCGCTGGCGCGAGCGATCTTGCGCAGACCCGAACTTCTTATCCTCGACGAAGCGACCAGCTCTCTGGACACCTATTCGGAACGGTTGATCCAGCAGGCCATAGAGAAGATAGTCAAGTCCACCACCGTCATCGTCATAGCCCATCGCCTTTCCACGATCGTAAATTCCGATTATATCTATGTGCTAAAGAAGGGCCGGATAGCGGAGGAGGGACCTTATTCAAAGCTCATCCGGGAGAAGGGGCACTTCAATAGTATGGTCACACTACAGGCATTAGAAACTGTTGACACAGGGAGATGATATGTTGAATGGCAAGGTGATTCTGATTACGGGCGGTACCGGCTCTTTCGGGCAAAAATTCACGGGGATCATATTTAAACGGTATAAACCAAAAAAGGTGATAATATTAAGCCGGGATGAATTCAAGCAATACGAGATGTCCAAGATATTCCCGGACGGACCGTATCCCATCAGGTATTTTTTGGGAGATATTCGAGACAAGGACCGGCTTTACAGGGCATTTAGGGGGGTGGATTATGTGGTTCACGCTGCCGCGTTAAAACAGGTGCCTGCCCTCGAATATAATCCAACCGAAGCTGTAAAGACTAATGTCATCGGGGCTGACAATATAGTCAACGCCGCGATCGATTGCGGCGTTGAGAAAGTAATAGCCCTGTCTACCGATAAGGCGGTAAGTCCGATAAATCTTTACGGTGCTTCCAAGCTCGTCGCGGAGAAGATTTTTATCGCCGCGAATGCCTATGCGGGGGGAAAGGTAAAATTTTCTGTGGTGCGATATGGAAACGTTGTCGGTTCGAGAGGAAGCGTCATACCTCTTTTTATTGATTTGAAGAGAAGAGGGGTCAAGGAATTTCCTATCACCGACTTGAGGATGACCCGTTTCTGGATAACCCTGGAAGAGGCCGTGGATCTCGTAATAAAGGCTTTGGAGAATGCCGAAGGCGGAGAGACATTTATTCCGAAAATACCTTCCATGAAGGTTGTCGATCTGGCCAGGGCTCTTGAACCAAAGTGCAAGCTTAAGGTCATAGGTATAAGACCGGGAGAAAAGATCCACGAGCTATTGATCTCGGAGGATGAGTCAAGAAAGACCAGGATATTTGACGGAATATATGTGATACTGCCGCAGTTTTATGAACCCGTAAAAGTACATAAAAAATATTACAGATATCCTGCCGTGCCTGAGGACTTTGTGTATAGAAGCGATAAGAACGACACATGGATTAAAGTGTCGGAAATTAAAAAACTGATCAAGGATATCGGCTAATGAGCGTTATTCCGTATGCGCGGCAATCTATATCCTCATACGATATAAGAGAAGTAGCAATGGCTTTAAAATCCGACTGGCTGACGCAAGGGCCGAGGGTAAAAAAGTTTGAGGAAGATCTGTGCGGATATACAGGTTCAAGATATGCTGTAGCGGTATCCAGCGGAACGGCAGCCCTGCACCTTTCTATGCTGGCTGTCGGTATGGGCAAAGGTGATATATCCGTAACGACGCCGATAACTTTTTCCGCCAGCGCCAATTGCGCTATATATGTCGGGTCAACGCCTGAATTTATCGATATAGACGACCGGACATGCCACTTAGATATAGAAAAATTGGAATGTTTCCTGCGTGTCCCGTCACAGAGGAAAAAGGTTAAGGTGGTAGTCCCGGTCCATTTTATGGGGACGGTCTTTGATATAGCGGGGCTTAAAAAGGTATGTGATAGATATGGGATAAAGATCGTGGAAGATGCTGCGCACGCTTTAGGCGCTAAATATAAATACGGCGGCTGGTGGATGCCGGTAGGCAGCTGCGGGCATTCGGATGCCGCGATTTTCAGCTTCCATCCTATAAAACATATCACGACCGGCGAGGGCGGCGCGATCGTCACAAATGATAGAAGGATATACGAGAGAGCGTTAAAGCTTCGCCACCACGGCATAATGTGTGACAAAGCTAAGGCGGCCTGGTACTATGACATACCGGAAATCGGGTTTAATTACAGGATAACGGATTTTCAATGCGCCCTGGGCAGTTCTCAGCTTAAGAGGCTCGATGCCATGGTGCGTGTAAGAAGGAAGCTGGTAGCCAATTACAATATAGGTTTGTCATCGGTTGACAATATAAGATTGCCATATGAAAGGCCGGGTACTTACGCGTCGTACCATTTATATGTTATAAGGGTAGCGAATGATAAGCGGAATAAGCTCTATGATTTTTTGAGGAAAAACGGTATTTACGCGCAGGTGAATTATATTCCAGTACACCTGCTGGCTTTCTATAGAAAAAAATTCGGGTATAAGGCGGGAGATTTTCCTGTTTCAGAAAAATATTTT
>JAUYDB010000010.1 GCA_030691985.1 Candidatus Omnitrophota bacterium
CGCTGATAATAATGTATACTTATTATCACTCTCTGGTAA
Source organism: Candidatus Omnitrophota bacterium (assembly GCA_030691985.1). Taxonomy (GTDB): domain Bacteria; phylum Omnitrophota; class Gorgyraeia; order 2-01-FULL-45-10; family 2-01-FULL-45-10; genus JAUYDB01. The sequence continues at coordinate 40 of JAUYDB010000010.1, forward strand.
CAAGTGATACTAACATTTAAGTTGCTAATCTTGATAGTCGGGGTGGAAAATGGCTAATAAATTTATCACTGTTAATGAAGTTGCAAAGTATCTCAGGCTCAATAAGATGAAAGTGTATAGGCTTGCTCAGCGAGGTGATATTCCGGGTTATAAGTTCGGAAGAGAATGGCGATTTAAAGTTGAACGTCTGGAACAATGGATCGAAGAGCAGGATGTAAGCAAAAAGAAATAGCTTCTTATGAAAACAGACGCAAAAATATCTCAACAAAATAACGAAGCAGCTTCTGTCCTTAAGGAATTTGAGCATATTTTAAAGGATAGGGCAGGCTATTTGAAGAAAGCGAGCAGGCCCGCAGTTGCATGGTCCTCGGTATACACCCCCGAAGAGGTTCTTCATGCCGGCGGTCTAATGCCGTTTAGACTTACCGGGGAGAATCGACCAGAATCATCCAAATCGAGGGCGATTCTGTCAGGCGGTGTTTGTCCATATGTGTTGAGCTGTCTTGAGGAGGTGTAGGCAATCATCCCAACGGTACCATTTATAATCAACGTGGTTCTTTAGGGAGGAATTAAAATAGTAGTAGTAAATTTCTCTTTTTTGCTTCTTTTTTCTCTTTGTTGATAATGTGAGTATGTGGATATCCCGCCCGCCTCTTCTGGAATAACAATTCATTAGGTAGATCCATTCAAAGATGGCAAGCTTGTCTCTATAGAGGTGAATAATGAGACAAATCAATAGGCCATCACGCAAAAGACAAAGACGCTGCCAATGGTGCGGGGAATTATTCAATCCCGATCCAAGGACCAAGGATCGGCAACGGTATTGCTCAAAGCCGGTATGCCAGACAAAACGCCAAAGGCTTAATGAGTCAGCCTGGCGTATCGATAACCCCGACTGCCTCGATTATCAGCGCGGACAATCACGCTCTTGGCACGAAGCTCACCCTGATTACAGCCGTAAGCGCCGCTTAAAATACCCCCGCCTTCTCGTCAAAAACCGCGATGACACAAGAATACGCATGCGTAAAATCCGCTCTCAAAGGCTGTTTGACAAAAGCAAGGTGATATTGACCCAACTCGTTACAAGACAAGCAGATAAGTGCTACTTAACGCATGGGTACAGGT
>JAUYDB010000011.1 GCA_030691985.1 Candidatus Omnitrophota bacterium
ATGACGGATGTATGCCTTTGCGCCTATACGTCGCACGGACATTGCGGGATCTTAAAAAGCCGTCGTCCGTCGATCGTCGATCGTCATTCGTCAAAAAATAAAAGCAAAATTATTGATGATAAGGCAACGCTGGAGGCATTATCAAAAATGGCGCTATCGCACGCCGAGGCCGGCGCGGATTATGTCGCGCCGTCGGCCATGGCAAGGGGGCAGGTATTGGCTATAAGAAAAGCATTGGATGCCCACGGCTTCAAGGATACTAATATAATGGGGTATTCAGCAAAATACGCGTCAAATTTCTATGGGCCGTTCAGGGACGCGGCCGGCTCATCTCCGGCGTTCGGCGACAGGAGCGCGTATCAACTCGGCTTTTCTGATAGCGCGCCGGCCATGAGAGAGATAGCGGCCGATATAAGAGAGGGCGCGGACATAGTGATGGTCAAGCCCGCGTTAGCATATCTGGATATAATTAAGGAAGCCGCGAGTCGCTTCCAAAGCGCCCTTCTTGCGGCCTATAATGTAAGCGGCGAATATGCCTTTGTAAAACACGGCGCAAAACTGGGATGGTGGGACGAGAAGAAAACCGTATTTGAGATCATGGTTTCAATTAAACGCGCGGGGGCGGATCTCGTAATTACATATCATGCGAAGGATATCGCGAAATGGCTAAAAGAACTGTAAATTCTAAATTATTCGATGAGGCGCAAAAATATCTGGTGGGCGGTGTCGATAGCCCGGTGCGCGCCTTTAATTATGTAGGTCGCGATCCGCTCATAATAAAGAAAGGCCGTGGTTCAAAAATCTACGACCATGACGGTAATGAGTATATCGATTATGTGCTTTCATGGGGAAGCCTTATCCTTGGCCATGCATTCCCTGACGTTGTGAATGCGGTCAAGGCCGCCGCCTGTGATGGTTTGAGTTTCGGTGCGACTAATATAAAAGAAGTAGAATTAGCGAAATTGATATGTGAGGCAATACCATTTGCCGAAAAGATCAGGTTTGTCAATTC
>JAUYDB010000106.1 GCA_030691985.1 Candidatus Omnitrophota bacterium
AAAACGAACGACACCTATGGCCATCTGGTGGGCGACGTTATATTGAAGGCCATGGCGCGCATAATGAGGGAGAGCGTGCGGGAGATAGATCTCATTTCAAGATATGGCGGAGAGGAATTCGCCATCTGCCTGCCGGAGACCGGTAAAGCAGGCGCCGCGCTTGTTGCCGAAAGAATAAGAAAGAAGATAGAGGAGAATACCTTCAGGGCCTATGACGAAAGTTTAAAGCTTACGGTAAGTATCGGCGTTTCCGCCTGTCCCGAAGATTCCGCCAATCCCGCGGATATCATAGGAAGCGCGGACGCGGCCCTGTATGCCGCGAAAAAATCCGGTAAAAACATTGTATCTGAATACAAAGGATAGTATAATGAAGGGCATTAAAAATTTACCAAGGATAAAGGAAAGTGCGCCGAAAAAATAAACTGGTTTTCAGTTTTCAGCTTTCAACTTTCAGCTTAGCGCTTCTATTGTCTTCCGCCGCCCATGCATCGCTCAATCCGTTTTCGAAAGAGGCGGGGGCATCGGAACCTATAATAGTTGACGGTGACAGGGTTGAGTATTTTCAGGCCCAGAAGAAGGCTGTCGGCACAGGCAACGTTTCCTTAAAATATAAAGACATTGTCCTCACCAGCGATAAGATCACCGTATATCTGGACACGCGGGAAGCTATCGCCGAAGGCAGCGTGAAGATCACCCAAAAAGGGTCTTATTTTACCGGCGAAAGGATAAATTACAATTTCGATACGCGAAAGAGCGCGGTCATTGACGGTTATGTGGCCTCAAATCCGTTTTATGGGAGCGCGAAAGACGTTGAAAGGCCGGCCGGCAAGGACATGTATAAACTTAAACGCGGCTACATTACAACCTGCGACTTGGAGGAGCCGCATTACCGTGTCCAGGCGCGGCACGTTGAGATATATCCGCAAGAAAAGATCGTCGCGAGGAATATCCTCGTTTTTATAGGCGATTGCCCCGTCCTCTACCTGCCCTATTATGTCCAATCATTGGATGAGAATAAAACACATATCACTATGACGTCAGGCGAAAAAGATGCCTGGGGTTATTACGTCTTGACGGCAACCAGGCTGCATTTCAGCGATAACAACAGGGCGGATATGCTTCTGGATTACAGAGCGCGGAGAGGTATCGGCGTGGGGCTTAATGATTACTACAGGACCAAGGAGATAGGAATGGGCGCCGCGAAGTTCTATTATACCCACGACAATGCCGATTACTTCTACTACTACTATGAGAGGCCCGGTGACATGCGGCCCAGATACCGCTGGCAGTGGAGGCATAAATGGGTGATGCCGCCGGAGACCGGCACGGTTGCCGTGACGGAATTCAACAGGCTTAGCGATCTCGATTTCATAAAGGATTACTTTTATAATGAATATGAGGAGCTCGGGGACAACCCGGATAATTACGTATCGGTTATAACCGCAAAATCGAGTTATTCAATGACGCTTTTGGCGAGAAAACGTTTTGGTAAATTTTATGATGTTATCGAACGCCTGCCTGAATACACAATAGAAGTGCCGCAGTATAACATAATAAAGGATAAACCTGTATATTATAGCGGCTCGGCGAGCGCGGTATATCTGAACCATGCATTTAACAATTCTAACACCGCGACAATACAAGGCCAAAAAGACCTTAATGTTGCCAGGATAAATACCTATAACAGACTTTCCTATGCCGCGAAATTGTTTAAGGCTTTAAACTTGACGCCGTACGCCGGCGTGCGCAACACCTATTACTCAAGGAATAAATGGGGAGACACCAACCAGATACGGACGGTGTTTGATTCAGGCGTCGACGGCTCGATAAAATTCTACAGGCTATTTGATATCCAATCGGATATCATGGGCCTTGATATAAATAAACTGCGGCACATAATCACTCCGACAGCAAGCTATTATCATACGCACCAGCCTACGATCGCTTCGGAAAACCTGAATCAGTTCGATGGTATAGATTCTATCGGAACCGCGAACGGCGCAAATTTTGCATTGGAGAACAGGCTGCAAACGAAGCGATTTGTGAACGGCGCTTTTACATCGGTGGATCTTGCGACCTTTATCGCGTCTACACCCTACTCGTTCGTGCTGAAAAAAAAATCACTGGCCTATAAGAACCATACGGCAAAGTTCCAGAGCGTTGACTTACAGCTTGAACTGCTTCCGTATTCATGGCTGAGCGCTGTTTCCAAAATGAGCGTAAACACCAAGAACTATGCGGTGAGGACGGAGACCACAGATCTTGCGGCGACATTCGGCGAAAATCTGTCTTTAGGCATAGGCCACAGGTATGAGAAGGCGGATCAGTTCAATAAAAACAACTGGCTTAACGCGCAGGTAGTATATAAGATTAATGAAAAATGGAAAGTCCAGGCCTACGAGATGTTTAACGTTGACAAGAGCGTCGAAGAGCAGCAATACACCGTGTACAGGGATCTGCACTGCTGGCAGGCTGAGTTTACAATCAGGACAAGAAAGCATCCGCGCGAGTTGGGCTTCTGGCTGGTCTTCACCATGAAGGCCTTCCCGGATTATCCTATCGGCTACAGGCGCTCGTATGCGCAGCCGCGATTTGGCTCCTCCGCAGGCGCGAATTTCGGCAAAGTAGATACGGTGGGCAGGGGCGAGGACAGGATGATCCCGGATGACGAATTCATGATGCCATAAGGAGAAGAGTTTAATGAATATCTGCATAATAGGGACCGGTTACGTGGGGCTGGTGAGCGGCGCGTGTTTTGCCGACCTCGGGCACAATGTTATATGCATAGATAACGATAAGAAAAAGATCAAAAAACTTAAAAAAGGCATCATGCCCATTTATGAACCGGGTTTAGAGGAATTGGTTAGGCGTAATTTAAAGAACGGCAGGCTCAAGCTTGGTTCGAATATAAAAGAGGGCGTGAAGGCCTCGGAGATAATATTCATCGCTGTCGGCACCCCGTCAAAAGAAAACGGCGAGGCCGACCTGACGTTCGTGGAGAACGTTTCCAGGGAGATAGCCCGTTCGATGACATCCTATCGTTTGATCGTTGAGAAGTCCACGGTTCCGGTGAATACCGGCGAATGGGTGGAGCACATCATAAGAGTTTTTAAAAGAAATAAGGCCGTGCCGTTTGACGTGGCATCCAACCCGGAATTTTTAAGGGAGGGTTCGGGCATAGAGGACTTTATGCATCCCGACAGAATAGTGATAGGGGTTAAATCGAAAAAAGCGCGCGCAATATTGGTTGAACTGTATAAGGGGCTTAACGCGCCGATAGTTGTAACGGATATAAAATCAGCGGAGATAATCAAACACGCCTCCAACTCTTTTCTGGCCACAAAGATATCTTTCATAAATGCCGTGTCGAACATCTGCGATAAGGCGGGAGCTGACATAGTTGAGGTCGCCAGGGGCGTGGGGCTTGACAGGAGGATAGGCAAGGAGTTCCTGCGCGCCGGTATCGGTTTCGGGGGTTCCTGTTTCCCGAAGGACCTCGCGGCCTTCATGAGGATATCGGATAATCTGGGATATGAATTCGGCCTGCTGGAAGAGGCGCAAAGGATAAATTACAATCAGAAGAGGCTTGTTGTAAAGAAGATCACGGATCATCTATGGAACATACCGGCAAAGACGATCACCATACTCGGGCTGTCTTTCAAGCCGGATACGGACGATATGAGAGAGGCCCCTTCGATTGACATAATTTCCATGCTCAGGAAAGAGGGCGCCAGAATAAAAGTTTACGATCCGGAAGCGATGCAAAAGGCGAAGGCCTTATTTAAGAGAGATGTGGAATTCTGCGCGGACCCATACCGGGCCGCGAAGAACAGCGATTGCCTGGTTGTAGTTACAGAATGGAATGAATTCAAGGACCTCGATTTCAAAAAGATAAAAAAGCTGATGCGCCAGCCCATAATCATAGACGGCAGGAATATCTACGATCCCGGCAGGATGAGGAAGCTCGGTTTTACTTATGTCGGGATAGGGCGGAGATAGCGAGTTTCGTTGTCCGTTGCCCGTCGTCCGTTGTCCGTATTTTTACGGTGAACGGACTACGGACGACGGATAACAAGACTTGCTATAACGAGGCGGTAATGTGATCGACGGTGTCAAAGTAAAGAGATTGAAAATTATTCCTGACGAACGGGGCCGGCTTATGGAGATACTGCGCCGCGACGATGAAATATTCAAATCTTTCGGCCAGGTTTACATGACTACGGCAAGGCCGGGCGTCGTTAAGGCATGGCATTATCATAAGAAGCAGGATGATAATTTTACATGCGTCCAGGGGAAGATGAGGCTTGCCCTTTACGATGCGCGCAAATCGTCTCCCACCTACGGCGAGGTCAACGAATTCGTAATAAGCCCGGATGACCCGATGCTGGTGGTTATTCCCAAATCGGTTTATCATGGATTCAAGTGCGTGAGCGATTGCGAGGCCATAGTTATAAACACGCCCACCAGGCCGTACAATTACAAGAATCCGGATGAATACAGGGTGGACCCTTATGATAACAAGATACCGTATGATTGGAGGAAATAGCCTATGGGACTAAAAGGGGTGATACTTGCCGGCGGCCTTGGGAAGAGGCTGTATCCGCTGACCAAGATAACGAACAAGCATCTCTTGCCTGTATACGGCAAGCCGATGATATACTATCCTATACAGACGCTTGTGGATGCCGGCATAGAGGATATACTGATAGTGACAGGCGGCATGCATGCCGGCGAGTTTTTAAGGCTCCTGGGGAACGGGCGCGAGTTTGGCTTGAGGCACATAAATTACACATATCAGGAAGGCGAAGGCGGCATAGCCGATGCGCTGAAACTTGCCGAATATTTCGCGGACAACGACAAGATAGTCGTGATGCTCGGGGATAATATAATCCAGAAGAATATAAAAGATGCCGCGGACGAATTCAGGCGTCAGCCCCGGGGAGCGAAGATACTGATAAAAAAGGCCGCGGATCCGGAGCGATTCGGCGTCTGTGAATTTAAGGGCGAAAGAATATCCTCGATAGAGGAGAAACCGAAGAAGCCAAAGTCCGATTATGCGGTTACCGGGATTTATATGTATGACCATCAGGTATTTGACATAGTAAGGGGGTTAAAACCGTCAAAGAGAGGCGAACTCGAGATAACGGACGTGAACAACGCCTATCTTAAAAAAGGCGAGCTCACATATAATATCCTTAAGGGATGGTGGACTGACGCGGGGACGTTCGAATCGCTGTTGAAAGCGAATAACCTCGCGGCGAAGAAGTCAGCATCTTTTCCCTCTCCCCCGACGGGGGAGAGGGCAGGGTGAGGGGGAGATGAAACCCCTCACCTTAGTCCTCTCCCCTAAAGGGGAGAGGAAATTGTAGTTTAAATTAAATCCACAGAATTCCCTCTCCCCCCGAAGGGGGAGAGGGCAGGGTGAGGGGGATTGCTAATTTGGACGCTAAAACTATGAAACGACTGTTAATTACCGGCGGCGCGGGGTTCATCGGCTCTAATTTTATCAGATATATGCTCAATAAATACGATGACTTGCGCATAACGAATCTCGACAAACTCACCTACTGCGGAAACCTCGAGAATCTGAAAGATTGCTCCGCTGACAAAAGATACAAGTTCGTCAAGGGAGATATCTGCGATGCCAAATTGGTTAACAGGCTTGTGAAAACGAGCGATGCGGTGGTCGCCTTCGCGGCCGAAACGCATGTTGATAGATCGATAAAAGATCCGTCCGGTTTCATCAGGACGAACATCTTTGGCACTTACACGTTATTGGAAGCGGCCAAACGGTTCGGCGCCGGGTTATTCATCCAGGTCTCTACGGATGAATGTTATGGAAGCATCCTCGAGGGCTCTTTTAAAGAAGAAGACGCGCTGCGGCCGAACAGCCCTTATTCCGCGACAAAGGCGGGGGCGGATTTGCTTGCCAGGTCGTATTTCGTGACGTACAAACTGCCGGTGATCATAACGCGCAGCTCCAACAATTTTGGCCCATACCAGTATCCCGAGAAAGTGATCCCGCTTTTTATAACTAACATTCTGAAGAATAAAAAGGTCCCTCTTTATGCTGACGGAATGAATGTGAGAGACTGGCTGTTCGTATCGGACAATTGTGAGGCCATAGATGTTGTAATACATAAAGGGAAGGCCGGAGAGGTCTACAACATCGGCGCCGGCAGCGAAACCTCAAATATGGAGCTTACCCGGGCCATCCTAAATCTCCTTGGTAAAGGCGTTGAGCTTATAGAGTTTGTCCAAGACAGGCCGGGCCACGACAAACGCTATGCCCTGAATATAGCAAAAATAAACTCACTTGGCTGGCGGCCGCGGCACGATTTCCGCTCGGCCCTTGAATTGACCATAGACTGGTACAGGAAGAACGAGCGCTGGTGGAAGCGGCTTATTAAATGCAGAAAAGATATAAGATATTAATAACCGGTTCAAGCGGCATGCTCGGGCATGATCTTTGCCGGGAATTGGGCGAAAGTTATGACGTTGCAGGATTGGACAGGATACCTGATAGAAAGAGCGCGGCGCCTGTTTTTTTTAGAGGCGACATAACGGATAAGAAGCGCGCCATAGAGGTTATATCGAAGGTCATGCCGGATATAGTTATCCATGCAGCGGCGTGGACAGATGTTGACGGATGCGAGATTGACAAGAAAAAGGCATACCTGGTAAATTCCGAAGGCACAAAGAATGTCGCGTTGGCATGCGCGAAATTTAAAGCGTTTTTAATTTACGTCAGCACGGATTTTGTCTTCGACGGCAGGAAGAAGAGCCCTTACAAAGAAGGCGACAGGCCGAAACCTTTGAGCGTATATGGCATGTCCAAGGTCCGCGGCGAGCGCTTTGTAAAAAAGTATTTAAAAAGGTATTTTATAGTCCGGACGAGCTGGCTTTACGGTAGGCGCGGGAATAATTTCGTGGACACGATATTATCGAAGGCAAAAAGTGAAAAGACGATCAGGGTAGTCGACGATCAAATCGGCTCGCCGACTTTCACCAAGGACTTATCCAGGGCGCTCCACGTGTTGCTTGACATAATTTATGGTATGGAATTTCAAAACAGAAGTTCCCTCTCCCCTTTAGGGGAGAGGGTTAGGGTGAGGGGGCTAAGTTCCGCGTCCCGCGTCCCACGTTCCACGGACTACGGTATCTACCACATTTCGAACTCAGGCAGCGTGACATGGTATGAATACGCCAAACAGATATTGAGATCGGCGGGATGCGGGACAAGGGTTGTTCCGGTATCCTCGCGCGAACTAGCAAGGCCTGCCGGGCGCCCGGCTATGTCAGCGATGGACAATTCAAAATTTTCGAGCCTTACGGGCTGCAGGATGCGAAACTGGAAGCGTGCTTTAAAGGATTACCTAACCAAACAAGAGGGATAAGCAAATGTTAAAGGAACTTAAGGATAAAATTTTAAAAAAGAAAGCGATGATCGGCATCATAGGGCTTGGCTATGTAGGGCTGCCGCTGGCCGTCACTTTTGCCAAAAAGGGCTTCAAGGTATTCGGGATGGACATTGACAAGAAAAGGGTGGAG
>JAUYDB010000111.1 GCA_030691985.1 Candidatus Omnitrophota bacterium
CGCCTAATTGTGGAGAAAATAAGGAAATTTTTCATCCCACCCCGATAGGGCAGCTATCGGCAGGTGCCCCTTCGGCTAATGCCGCCATCTAGGATCTTTAGTTTTGGTAGTACCTATTATGTGTGGCGGCATGCCTTGGGAAAAGCTGATGGTAGTATATAGGCAAGTGGTAGTTATACCTTGGCGGCATTTATACGCCTCAAGGGCATCCTGCCGGTAGCTGCCCTGACATGAGATGAAAAATTAAGTTTTACGGGTAGCGCGAAGTGGTGTTGAATGGCTATATGGCCATGGGGGTTGAGCCGTATAAATTTTGTTAACGATGCACTACCCCAAAACTCTTATGACCGTTATATCCATAGCGGCTGTAAAGCTTAAAATAACAAAACTAAAAGAACGTATTCCTTGATAACAAAATTAGGCGAAGCCCCCTGGCCATATAGCCAAAAGCGGCTTGTGCTGCTACGCGCGGCAGGGCCCGTCCTGTTGTGAAAGGCCCTGGCCTGGTGTCCATACGAGAATCGGAGCTTAAAAAATTTCAAGCGAAGCGGCATGAGCCGAAAAAAAATCCATTAGGCTAGCGGGGTTCTTTGATGCAAAGGCATATCGACAAGTTCATGAACTATCTTAAGATAGAGAAGAACGCGTCTAAGCATACTATAATAAACTATGGCATCGACCTTGGTTCATTCTCGGTTTTTTTGGGCAAGGCCGATGTCGCGGACATTGACCATCTGTCCTTGCGGCGGTTTTTGGCCGAGATGCGCTCGAGGGACTATTCGAAAAGGACGATAGCGAGGAAACTCGCGAGCCTGCGGAGCTTCTTTAAATTTTTATACAGGGAAGGATTGATAAAGGCCAATCCCGTAACGGCGATATCTACCCCGAAGTTCGAGAAGTCGCTGCCGGTCTTTCTCGATGAGGCTAAGGTTGCCAGGCTTATCCAAAGCCCGTCGGATGCGGACGAAACCGGATTGAGGGACAGGGCGGTCATGGAGACGCTGTATTCTTGCGGCATAAGGGTGGGTGAGCTCGTAGGCCTTGACTCTGACGATGTGGATTTTATAAGCGGGGTCCTAAAAGTCCTGGGAAAGGGACATAAGGAGCGCATCGTCCCTATAGGCGAGCCGGCGCTTGAGGCCATACGGAAATATATTGATAAGAGAGATAAATCGCGGATAATGGATAAGGACGCGGTTTTCCTGAATAAGTCCGGAAGGCGGCTTACGGACAGGAGCGTCAGGCGCATTATCGATAAATATATGCGCGTTTGCAGCATAGCCGAGCATATATCTCCGCATAGCCTGAGGCATTCTTTCGCGACGCACCTGCTGGACAGGGGCGCTGACTTGAGAAGTGTCCAGGAGCTGCTCGGCCACATGAATCTCTCGACCACCCAGATCTATACGCACGTGACGCTAGACAGGCTGAAATCCGTTTACGACAAAGCGCATCCGAGAGCATGAGAGAAGCGGAATCTTTTCGGCTTAAGCCTCTCTAGAGGCCATGAGGACAGGGGGCCTTTTGCGACAGGACGGGTCCTGCCGCGATAGATGGTAAATTTTTCAGCTCACGACTCTCTTGGCTATACGGCCAGGGGGCTTCACCTAATTTTGTTTTCAAGGAATAAATCCTTTTGGTTTTTTTATTTTAAGCTTTACTACAGCTATGGATATAACGGTCATAAAGGTTTTATGGTAGTGCGTCATAAACAAAATTTATACGGCTCAACCCCCATGGCCATATAGCCATTCGCCAGAAGCTGAAAAATTTACCAGAGGAATTATGCTATACGACATAGCGTTTTTTATATTCTCGATATTCTATCTGCCGGCGCTTATATTTAAAGGGAAGCTGCACCGGGATTTTTGTGAGCGGTTTGGCCTGTACGATAAGTCCAAGCGTGAATCGCTTGCTACGGGGCAAGGCACGATATGGATTCAGGCGGTGAGCGTCGGAGAGGTCGCGCTTTGCAAAAGCCTGATACCCGCATTGAAAGAAAAATTCCCCGGCCTGCAGATCGTTTTCTCGACCATTACGAAGACAGGCAATGCCCTGGCAAAAAAACTGTTCTCGAAGGACGCCGTGATCATATACTTTCCGCTCGACTTCAGTTTTGTAGTGAATAGGTGCGTCAATTTACTGAATCCAAGGATATATGTCATGATAGAGACCGAGATATGGCCAAACCTTCTTAACGCCCTTTCCGGGAAAGGCGCCAGGTCCATATTGATAAACGGCAGGATTTCGGACAGGTCATTCGGGAAATATAAATTGGTAAGGCGCTTTCTTCGGCCTACGCTGGAAAAGATAAACTCATTTTGCATGCAATCCGAATTAGATGCCGAGAGGATAAAGTTTTTGGGCGCGCCCGCGCAAAAAGTCAATGTTACCGGAAATATGAAATTCGATTCCGTCGTCGCGGCGGACACGGAAATTACGCAAAGTTTGCGCTCCCTTCTCGGCCTGGAATCCTGCGAGGAGCTGCTGGTCGCCGGCAGTACCCATAGAGGCGAAGAAGAACTTATGATATCAGTTTTTAAGGAACTCGCTGGCTCGAACCCGAAACTGAATTTGCTAATCGCGCCAAGGCACATTGAAAGATCCGGTGAGGTAGAGGCGCTGGCGCGCTCGAAGGGGTTCGTCGCCGTGCGCGTCTCAACTTTATCCCTTTCTCCGCCCTCTGACCCCGGCCCCCGGATATTCATACTCGATACGATAGGACAATTGAAAGACGTATATCTGATCGGTACATTGGTTTTTGTCGGAGGCAGTCTTGTAAAACACGGAGGCCAGAATCCTATAGAGCCGGCTGTGTTGGGAAGGCCGGTTATATTCGGGCCGCATATGTTCAATTTCAGAGACATTGCGCGGATATTATTGGATAACGCCGCTGCCATCCAGGTATTTGATAACGAAGAATTATTGGATAGGGTCAGATTTTTGCTATCCGATAAAGAGAAGGCCGCGGCCCTCGGCAGAAACGCGAAACGGGCTGTTTTAAATAACCGCGGCGCGACCGCGCGAAATTTAGAGGCAATAGGGCAGTCCATAGCTTTTTATAGCTCAAAGCTGAAAGCTGAAAGCTGAAAGTAAATATGACTGATTTTATATACTCACTGATGACCGACAGGCGAAGAGGGATTGCGTTCGTTCCCTTAAAGTTTGCTCTGCATATAGCTTCTTTGGCATACGCTCTGGGCTTATTTGCGCGAAGGCTTCTTTACAGGTTTGGCGTATTTAAAACGGATAGAGTGCCAATCAAGGTGATAAGCGTCGGCAACATAACACTTGGCGGCACTGGAAAAACTCCTTTCGTTATGGCCCTGGCGCGGATCCTGAAAGACGAGCTTAAGAAAGAGGCGGCCGTTCTGATCCGGGGCTACGGCTGGGATGAACAGGCAATGCTTAAAGAGAACCTTCCGGACGTCCCTGTATTGGCGGGTGAGGACAGGGCGCGGTCATCGCACAGGGCTATAAAACTTTACGGCATAGAATCGGGCATATTAGACGACGGATTTCAGCATTGGGAACTTGCAAGAGACATCGATATTGTGCTTGTGGATTCACGCAACCCTTTCGGGAACAATCATCTCTTTCCGCGCGGGATATTGAGAGAGCCGAGAGGATCTCTGGCTAGGGCGGATATCGTTGTCTTTACCAAGGTTAATAAAAAAGCCTTTAATATCGGCATGATTAAAGAAGAGGTAAGGAGCATCAACCCCGGCGTGACATTTCTCGAGGCCATGCACAGCCCCAAATATGTATATGACATCCGAAGCAAGATGAGATACGAGACCTCTTTCCTGAAAGGAAAGCGGCTGATGCTCGTATCGGGCATAGGCGATCCCGGATATTTTGAGGAAACCGTGACAGGCCTCGGTTCCGAGATAGCGGAGCATATAGCCTTTGGCGACCATCACAACTATCGGGAGGGTGATATAAAACGGATACTTAAAAGGTGCAGCGAAAGAAAATTCGATTTTATCCTCACTACAGAGAAGGACGCGGTAAAACTTCACAGGATGCATCTGTCTTTCGGCCCATATAGCTTAATGAAACTGGCCGTAGAGATGGATATCATATCCGGCAAGGAGATATTAATTGCTAGATTACATAGCTTATATAACCGTTAGGGCGTTAAATATTCTATTTTCTTTCATGCCTGTTAGCTTCGCCTTATGGCTCGGCAGGCGGATCGGGGCCCTGGCGTTTATTCTTAACAAGAAAAGGCGCCTTGTCGCGTACGCGAATCTTAAAGCGGCATTCGCGAAAGAAAAACCGCCGCATGAACTGAAGGGTATTACCAGAAGAGTGTATATTAATATGGTCCAGACCTTCATGGAGGTGCTCAACCTCACAAAGGTAAATCGCGGGTATGTCGACCGCTATGTCGAGATAGTCAATATGCCGCGTCTTAGTAACACCGCGGAGTCCGGCCGGGGAACGATACTCCTGACAGGCCACTTCGGCGATTGGGAGCTTTCAAACCTTGTGAGTTCGGTGATAGGATTTCCGATCTTTGTATTGGCCAGGGAACAGAAGATGAAGCGGCTCAACGAACTTTTAAACACCTTAAGAGAATCGAACGGCTGTAAAGTCATACGCAAGGGCATGCCTACGAAAAACATTATAAAGGCCCTTCGCGGGAGTAATGTCGTCGGAATACTATCGGACCAGGATGCGGGAAAGAACGGCCGTTTCGTCGATTTCTTCGGCAGGCCGACATCATGCCATTCGGGCCCGATGGAGATGGCCAAACATACGGATTCGATAATACTGCCAAATTTTATCGTTAGAGTAAAAGGCCCTTATCACAAAATTTACCTGGAAGATTATATTGACTTCAGGGCCGCCGAATCTCCGGATGACGTAGGAGACGCCCTGCAGAGGTTCGCCGGGCTGCTTGAGTCTTATGTGAGAAAATATCCCGATCAATGGCTCTGGCTTCACAAAAGGTGGAAGTCGACGCCTGTCAGGACCGTTTTGATTCTTAATGACGGCAAGGCGGGCCATCTCAATCAGTCGTTGGCGGTTGCGGAAGCTATAAAGAGCTCGCTCACCGCCGAGGGACACAGGCCCGAAGACACAAAAGTGGCGGTGATAGACATCAAATTCAGAAGCCCCTTAAGGAGGGGACTTCTCGCCTTTTTCGCCGCCTTCTCAAGCTGGCGGTGCCATGGCTGCATGAGATGCATGAAATTTTGCCTCGAGAAGAAGTCGTACGACGCCTTGATGGCGGCGTATTCGGATTTTGTGGTATCGTGCGGTTCCGGAAGCGCGGGGGCGAATATATTCATGGCAAGAGAGAACAACGCGAAGAACATAGTAATCATGAAGCCCTCCATATTTATGGGATTAAAGAAATTCAGCCTTGCTATTATACCGGAGCACGATTTCCCGCCTAAGTCAAAGAATGTAGTTGCCACAATGCTGGCGCCTAACCTTGTCGACGAGGGTCGCCTTAAAAGAGACGGCGAAAAACTACTTGAACGGATAGGGCATCTGAATGGTGAGGTTATAGGTGTTTTTATCGGCGGCGATAATCCGGAATTCTCAATGACGGAGAAGATCATCAATTCGACGATAGATAAGGTTTTAGAGTTCTGTGACCGCCGCGATATGGATCTTTTAGTTACGACCTCCAGGCGGACATCGTCTAAGATTGAGGAGATCCTGAAAGACAGGCTTGGCAATAATCGCAGGTGCAGGCTGCTTGTTATAGCAAACCGGAATAATGCGGATGAGGCCGCTTTGGGTATATTGGGCTTAAGTAAAATCGTGGTAGTGTCGGAAGAATCTATATCGATGATATCGGAGGCTATAACATCCGGAAGGCGCGCGATAGCGCTTAAGATCGAAAAGAAAAGCGAAAGGCCTTCGAAACACGAACGCGCCATGCAGGATCTGGAGCGCAAAGGCTACCTGACTATCGCAAGGGCAGATGGGCTTAAAGAGGCGCTTGAGCGCGCGCTCGCGGCCGGAGGGCCGGTCAAACCTTTGAAGGACAGGGAAAAGATATCCGAGGCGGTCCGGCGGCTGATATGAAAAGGTGTAAATTTTTCATCTCAAGGCCGATAGGGGGAGCTATCGACAGGTGCCCTTTCGGCTAATGCCGCCATCTAGGATTTTTAGTTTTGATAATAACTATATGTGTGGTGACATGCCTTGGGGATAGCTGAGGGTAGTATATAGGCAAGTGGTGGTTATTCATTTGCGGCATTTATACGCCTCAAGGGCATCCTGCCGGGAGCTGCTCCCTGCATGAGATGAAAAATTTTCTGAAAGAGAGTGAGAAAGTAGGAATGCTATGAACATACTGCAGATATTGCCTTCGCTGGACGTAGGAGGGGTTGAGACCGGGACGGTGGACATTGCGAAGTATCTTGTCGAGCGCGGGCACAAGGCGATCACTGTCTCATCCGGCGGCCGATTAGTAAGGGAACTCGACGCGGTGGGCGCGCGCCACTATAACCTGCCTGTAGGCAAAAAATCGCCTGTAAGCATCGTCAGGATGATCGGCGCTTTGCGCGATATAATCCGGCGGGAAGATATAGACATAGTCCACGCGCGTTCGCGCGTGCCTGCCTTGATAGCGTATTTCGCCTGTAAGGCCACGAACCGGGTATTCATAACGACGGCCCACGGTTATTACAAAAAACACATCTTGAGCGCTGTGATGGGGTGGGGAAAGTTCGTAATCGTCGCTTCCAACGCTATGGCTAAACACATGGTCTCAGATTTCGGGGTGCCTCACGACAGGGTCAGGCTGATACCGAGAGGCGTCGACCTGCGGAAATTCAAATTCATAGATCCTGCGGACAGGAAACATGATTCAAGAGAGTTTACGGCGGGGATGGTGTCGAGGATAACCCCCCTTAAAGGCCATGCCGATTTTATAAAAGCGGTATCGATACTGAACCGGCAGATACCGCGCTTGAAGGCCCTTATAGTGGGAAGCGCGCCAAAAGATAGATATATGGAAGATCTTACGCTCTTGACCAGAAGGCTTGGCCTGTCGAAGACCATAGAATTCCTCGGCGCTAGAGATGATATCCCCGGCGTAATGAAAGGCCTGGATGTCCTGGTTTCATCTACCACGACGCAGGAGGCATTCGGCAGGTCGATAATCGAAGCGCATGCCTCCGGCGTTCCGGTAGTTGCCACGGGAGTGGGCGGTGTTATAGACATAGTGGATGACGGTAAGACCGGACTTTTGTGCGCTCCGCAGAACCCGAAAGACATGGCCGATAAGATAATGAAGCTTTACAAAGATAGGGCCCTTGCAAGGGCCCTTGCCATAGAGGCGAGAAGGCGCATAGAGTCCGATTTCAGGCTGGAGAAGATGGCCGAAAAGACGCTCGGGCTTTACGAAGAGGCCCTGAAAATCATCAATATACTGGTGATAAAGATAAGCGCCATAGGCGATGTAATTTTGGCGGTGCCTTCGCTCAGGGCTATACGCGCGAAATATCCGAATGCCAATATAAAGGTTTTGGTCGGGATCGATCAGAGAGAGGTCCTGAACGGCTGCCCGTATATAAACGATAGAATTGTGTGTGATTTTAAGGGGAGGCATAAGGGTTTATCAGGATTGTGGCGCCTTGGCAAAGAACTCAGGAATATGTGCTTCGATATCGTGGTAGACCTTCAGAATAATAAGAAGAGCCACATCCTGGCGGGCTTGAGCACGGCTCCATTAAGATACGGCTATGACAACGGCAAGCTCTCTTTTTTATTGAACAAATCCGTAAAGGATGACGCGCCGCATCTGGACCCGATCGAGCACCAGTTCAGGGTCCTTAAACTCTCCGGTGTAAAACCGGAGGACAGGAGGCTTGAGATATGGCCTTCGGAATCCGATAGGGCGCGCGTCCAGAGCTTCCTGGCGGAAAACTGGATAAAGGAAGATCAGGATCTTGTAGGGATAAATATCAGGGCCAGGGCAAGATGGCAATCCAAAAACTGGCCGGTGGCATATATAGCGGAATTGTGCGATAGGATGGCAAAGGAGTTCAATATAAGGGCTGTCCTGACCGGCGCGAAATCTGACGCGGATTTCGCGCTTCAAATTGCGAAACTTGCCAAGTCCAAACCCGTAATAGCGGCCGGGAAGACGAGCCTCATGGAACTCGCGGTCCTCATAAAAAGATGCGCGGCGTATCTTACTCCGGACTCCGCGCCCATGCATATCGCCGCAAGCGTCGGGACGCCGTTCATAGCGTTGTTCGGGCCGACAGATCCGGCAAGACATGCTGTTACCTCGAAAAATTGCGTAATACTATGCCGGAAGGCCGAGGTCAGGTGCAGCCCGTGCTACAGTCCCACGTGTTCGAGGAAATATAAATGCATGAGGGGCATAACGGTAGATGAGGTATTCGAACATATAAGGAAGTTTTTGAAGGAGGGTGCTTTTAAGTGAGGGTTTTACAGGTCACGACGCACATGGACATGGGCGGCATAGCCAATTATATTATTACGCTTTCCGAATCTCTCAATGATAAAGGGGCCTTTTGCGTGGTCGCGTCAAGCGGCGGCGAGCTTGAGGGTGAGATGGAAAAACGAGGCATACTTCACAGGAAATTGAATATACGCACCAAGAGCGAGCTCGCCCCAAAGGTGCTATGGTCTATCTTTAAACTCGTTGGTATTGTGCGGGATGAAGGCATAGATGTCATCCATGCTCATACGAGAGTATCGCAGGTTGCCGCTTTTTTCGCCTCCCGTATCACGGGCGTGCCATACGTAACAACCTGTCATGGTTTTTTTAAAAAAAGGATGAGAAAAGTGTTCGACACCTGGGGTTCGAAGGCGATTGCTATAAGCGATGCCGTGGCCTTGCATTTAAGAGACGATCTCGGCGTAAGGGATTGCAGGATAGCGCTTATATATAACGGCGTCGATTGCGGCAGGTTCGCAAAAGAATACTCTGCGGCCGAGATCAATGAAATTAAAAGGCGATTGGGCCTGGAGGGCCAATCGGTGATAGGCACGATCGGAAGGCTGTCGCCCGTTAAAGGACAAAAATATCTCATAGAGGCATTGGCGTCCCTGGTTTCCATGCGGCGGGATGTTCGGCTCTTGATCGCGGGCGATGGGCCGGAAGAGTCAGCGTTAAAGGAATTGGTGAAATCGCTTGGGCTTGAATCAATAGTCCGTTTCGCCGGATCCATTATTGACACGCGAGGGCTTTTAGCTATCATGGATGTATTTGTATTCCCGTCGGTGAAGGAGGGGCTTGGCATGGCTTTATTGGAAGCGCTGGCATCGGGGAAGGCCTGCGTTGCGTCAAATGTCGGAGGCATAGGGAATGTTATAGAGAATGGCTCAAACGGCATTCTAGTCCCTATCGGGGACAGCGCCGCCATAGCCGGCGCCGTATCACGACTCTTGGACAATCCTGAGCTCCGGAGAAAGATGGGCGATAGCGGCAGGGCCGTTGTAAGAGAGAAGTTTTCCTTGGATAGCATGACCGATAAAATGATAGGGGTATATAAGGAAGTTTTGAGATAAGTAATAAGGATTTGTAACCTCCCCCCTCACCTTAATCCTCTCCCCCTAAAGGGGGAGAGGAAATTATAAGGAAAATCCTTCCTATGGGGAGAGGAAATAATAGGAAGCGGGAGTTAGTAAAATTCCATTTCTTCAACAGGGAGAGAATTAAACCATTTATTCCCTCTCCCCTTTAGGGGAGAGGGATAGGGTGAGGGGAACAATAATTTTGTGAAGGGCACGATGAGTAAAAAAAAGAGACATAGAAAGCAGCGACGCGGAGGAATCGGAAGGTATGTATTTACGACGGTTGGCATTATCGCTGTCGTTGTAGCAATTACGGCCTTTGTATTCGTAAAGGCCGCATACGTCGTGCCGGTATTGATGTACCATTCGATAGATTATAACGACAAGGCTACCAAGCTCTCCGTTTCTCCCGATAGCTTTGCCAGACAGATGGAGTTTTTGCACAAAAATCATTATAATGTGGTAAGCTTGGAGAAAGCGGCCGCGGGCATCCGAAGAGGCGAAAAAACGCCGCCTAAGACGGTCGTGATAACGTTCGATGACGGTTTTTACAACAACTACCGATACGCGTATCCTGTTTTGAAGAAATATAAATTTCCGGCGACCATATTTGTAATAACTGATGAGATCGGAAAAGCGGGATGGATGGATTGGAAAGAGCTGGAGGAGATGTCTGATTCCGGGATAATCAGCATAGGAAGCCATACAAAATCGCATCTTTGGCTTCCTTCGCTGGACGCCAAAAAACTGGAAGATGAGTTGGCCGGTTCAAAGAAGGTTTTGGAAGAACGGCTTGGTAGAAAAGCAGACGAATTCTGTTATCCTATGGGCGCTTTTGACCGGAAGGTACAGGATGCCCTAAGAAAAACGGGCTACTCATGCGCTGTCGCGACAAATCCCGGAAGATTCTATCCCGTAGATGACATATACGCCATAAAACGCGTGAGGATCTCCCGCACGTCCGACAACCTTTTCATATTCTGGATCGAAACAAGCGGATTCTATACATGGATAAAGGAGCACAGGGACGAGTAGTGGGAAATTTTTCATCCCACCCCGATAGGGCAGATTGACTGGCTTCAACCCCTTTTGGCTATATGGCCAGGGGGCTTCGCCTAATTTTGTTATCAAGGAATAAATCTTTTTAGTTTTGTATTTTAAGCTTTACATCTGCTATGGGTATAACGGTCATAAACGTTTTAGGGTAGTGCGTAGTTAACAAAATTTATACGGCTCAACCCCCATGGCCATATAGCCATTCAAGCGGTATCAAGCCGGTATCTGTCCCTGACTATATGAAAAATTTCATGGAAGAGGATGATAAAAGTTTCAGCTCAGGGATATATAGGCAAGTGGTAGTTATACCTTGGCGGCATTTATACGCCTCAAGGGCATCCTGCCGGTAGCTGCCCCGACATGAGATGAAAAATTTATTCGAAGAGAGTGAGGAAATTTTTTAAGCTTCTGGCTGCATGGACACAAGGCCACGGGCCTTGAGCCGTATAAATTTTGCTAAGGGTGCACTACCTAA
>JAUYDB010000253.1 GCA_030691985.1 Candidatus Omnitrophota bacterium
TTTATGTCGAAGAACTTCTCAGCGCCGCAATCCGCGCCGAAACCCGCTTCAGTAACGACAAAGTCGCTCAGCCTCAACGCTATCTTATCCGCCAGTATCGAACTATTCCCGTGCGCTATATTGGCGAACGGCCCCCCATGCACAAAACAAGGCGTATTCTCTATGGTCTGGATCAGATTCGGCCTAATCGCATCCCTCAGCAAAACCGTCATCGCCCCCGCGACCTTTAAATCTTCGCATGTCACCGGCCTGCGGTCCTTCGTCAACGCAACGACGACTCTGGAAATCCTCGCCCTCAAATCTTTAAACGAATCCGCGAGGGCCAGTATAGCCATTATCTCGCTCGCCACAGTTATGTCAAAACCGGTATCGCGCTCGACGCCGTTTTCGCCGTTACCGAGGGCTATCCTCACGTTTCTGAGCGATCGGTCGCTAACGTCCACGACACGGCGCCAGAATATCTTGCCGAGATCTATGTTGAGCTCATTCTTCCTGAAGAGGTGATTATCCAGGAAAGCGGCGCATAGATTGTGCGCCAATCCCACCGCGTGCACATCGCCGGTGAGATGAAGGTTGAAGTCCTCCATCGGCGCGACTTGCGAATAACCGCCTCCCGCGGCGCCGCCTTTTATACCGAACACGGGCCCTAAAGACGGCTGCCTTATGCAGGCGGCGGTCTTTTTGCCTATCCTATTGAGGGCCATGGAGAGGCCTATGGTGGTGACAGTCTTGCCTTCGCCGAGCGGGGTGGGGGTTATAGCGGTTACAACAACGTATCTGCCGTTCTTCTTGGACCTTATCTTGCCAAGAAGGCCCAACGAAATCTTGGCCTTATAATCTCCGTATAGCTCTACATATCTCCCGGGTATTCCAAGCCCCTTAGCAATCGAGGCAATCGGTTTAAGCCTCGAGTGTTGAGCGATCTCTAAAGAGGTCTCCATTTTATCCTTATGATTATGATATTTAATATGAAATCAACACAAACAAAGTTATTTTAATATAAATGTGGGATGAGGTCAATATAATTATGGCGGGATGGAAAAATGGGGACTGTCCCAAAAGCGCCTATTTCGCATTGATTGGGACTGTCCCCATTTTTCTTGCAACACGTTGAGAGGTTTGCAAACCAGCGGGCTATTTCTTTTTCATCATCATGCCGGCCAAGCTACGCCAGATAAGCGGTCAAGAAAATTCCTTCCCCTTCAGGCTCGGAATGACTTCTGGCTTGAAATTTTCTTGTCCACAGGGGCTCACGCCCCTATGGCGCTCCCTCGCTTTCAGCTCGGTCGCTGTAACCCCTTGGAAGGGGTGCCTGCACCCCTTCCAAACCTACCCCAGC
>JAUYDB010000281.1 GCA_030691985.1 Candidatus Omnitrophota bacterium
TTAGGGGGAGAGGATTAAGGTGAGGGGGAAATTGCGCCAATTTGGACATCTATGGGGCACAATACCTATTTCCTTGCACAAAATCAAAAGGAAATAGGTATTGTGCCCCCCGATTTCCTGAATGAGACGGCCATGAACCAAAGCGAATGGATAAAAAAAGATCTTGAGTATAACTGGCATCCGTATACGCAGATGAAAGACTGCGTCAACTTCCCGCCCATACTTATCGAAAAGGCGCGGGGCGCCAAGCTTTACGACGCGAACGGAAAATTTTACTACGATACTATATCGAGCTGGTGGTCGAACGTCCACGGCCACAATCATCCCAGGATAATGAGCGCGATAAAGAAACAGGCCTCTTTATTGGACCATGTGCTCTTCGCGGGCTTCACGCATAAAAGCGCCATACTTCTGGCGGAGAAACTCGTCTCTTTAGCGCCTGAAGGCCTGAGGAAGGCCTTCTTCTCCGATAACGGGTCAACCGCGGTTGAGACGGCGCTGAAGATGTCATTTCAATATTGGCGGAATACAGGCAACAGGCGTAAAACGAAATTTATCTGTCTCGATTACGGCTACCATGGGGATACCGTCGGGGCGATGAGCGTGAGCGGGGTAGGGTTGTTTAACAAAGTCTTTTCTCCGCTTTTATTCAGCGCGTTCAAGGCGCCGTCTCCTTATTGTTATCGCTGCCCGCTTGGGAAAACGAGAGATAGCTGCGGCATAGACTGCGTTGGCCTACTCGAAAACATATTGCGCGAGAAGTCCGATAATATAGCGGCGCTTATTCTTGAACCGATAGTTATGGCGGCCGGCGGCATGATAATATATCCTCCTGAATACTTGAGGCGCGCCGCGGAGCTCTCTCGCAAATACGGCATTCACCTCATAGTCGACGAGGTCGCGACCGCCTTTGGCAGGACGGGGAAGATGTTCGCATCCGAACACGCGTCGATCGCGCCGGATTTTATGTGCCTGTCCAAAGGCCTGACATCAGGCAGTCTTCCTCTCGGCGCCACACTTGTTTCGGATAAGATTTATAAGGCCTTTTACGGCGATTACAGGGAAAAGAAGGCCTTCTATCACGGGCATACCTTTACGGCGAATCCCATCTCATGTTCCGCGGCGCTGGAGAGCCTCAAGGTATTTGAAGACGAGGATACTCTTGGCAAGGCGAACAAAATCTCCGCATTGTTTCATGCGGGGCTTGAGCGCTTCAGGGCTCTGGAGATCGTCGGTGATGTGAGGCGCATTGGATTAATAGGGGCCCTGGAGATAGTCAGGGATAGGGCCAGGAAAAAGCCTTTTGGATTTGAAGAGAGGATAGGGCAAAAGATATATAAGGAAGGCTTAAAAGCCAATCTCATCCTGCGCCCGCTCGGCAGCATCATATATCTAATCCTGCCTCTTTGTGTCAAAAAGAACGAAATCGAATATATTATAGACAAGACGTATTCTGTCATCGCTTCTATTAAACCCAAGGTTACAGGAGGGGTCAGACCCCTTTGCGATTAACTAAATATAAAGAATAAATATAAAGAAAACAATCGATGAAGAGAGATCTTTTTTGCGATGGTTTACCTACCGCATTCCAGCCCGCCATAGGTAAAATTCTCGTAACCGGCGCCTCAGGATATATAGGCGGACGTTTAGTGCCTGAGTTACTGGCAAGAGGCTATAAAGTCCGCGCCATGGTCAGGGCGGATTTTCCTGAATATCACACCCTGTGGCCCGCAGCCGAGATCGCGGCAGCCGATGCGCTTAAAATGGACAGCCTGAGGGGCGCGCTTAAGGGAATCGATACGGCTTATTATTTAATACATTCATTACGCCTGGGCCCAAGAAAGTTTGCCGCGGCAGACATATACGCCGCCAGAAATTTCAGAAAGGCCGCGGAAGAAAATAATGTCAAGCGCATCATATATCTTGGAGGCCTTGGCGATATTCGGGGCCCTCTTTCGTCCCATCTGCTTAGCCGGGTCGAGGTGGCCGAAGAATTGAAGCGCGGGAAAGCATCGGTGACCATCTTGAGGGCCGCGATAATTGTCGGTTCCGGCAGCGCCTCTTACGAAATTATTCAGCATCTTGTAAAAAAACTTCTCGTTATCATGACGCCGCCGTGGGCGAAGAATAGGTGCCAGCCGATCGCCATCCGCGATGTGATCAAATATCTCGTTGGAGTTTTAGAAACACCATCCACTCAAGGGATGTCTTATGACATCGGCGGCGCCGACATATTAACTTATGAAACGATGCTCAAGGTTCTGGGAGGCCTTCTTCAAAAAAGGGCTGTCTTCATTCCGGTTCCTTTTTCGAATACGAGGCTTTACGCGTATATCACAAGCCTTCTTACCCCTGTCCCCGAATCTATAACGGCGTGTCTCATGGAAGGGTTAAAGAATGAGGTTGTTTGCCAGGACGAGTCAATCAGGGGGCTGATACCGTTTGATCTCTTGACATATAAAGAAGCGATCATACGGGCCATGTCCCGCGAAGAGCAGGACAAGGTCTATACGAGATGGTCTGACGCCTCTTTTCCGACGCACGAATTGGCATTGAAACTGCACGAACTAAAAAATAACCCCGCCCATACCGCCGCTTTCTCGCTTACTACCGAGAAGGCGGCAACATCTCTTTTCCGCGCTGTTTGCGGGATAGGCGGCAAGGAAGGATGGTTCTACAGTAACTGGATGTGGCGGTTAAGAGGCGGCATAGACCGGGTTTTGCTCGGTGTCGGATCAGCGCGCGGACGAAAAAGCTCTTCCGGCCTTAAGATTAATGATGTCATAGATTTCTGGCGGGTTGAGGATATTCAGGATGCCAGACGGCTTCTCCTGCGCGCTGAGATGAAATTGCCCGGGAAGGCATGGCTGGAGTTTATTATAAAGGATCAGGGGGATAAAAGAGAGTTAGGGGTGAGGGCGTATTATGATACTCACACCCTCTTCGGCAAAATGTATTGGTATATGTGCCTGCCCTTCCATCAGGTTATTTTTTACAATCTCATAAGGGAAATCGAAAAAAGGAGCTAAAATTAAAAAAAATTATATTTTCTAAAGCCCGGGGAAATCAGGGGACACAATACCTATTTCCTTGCAC
>JAUYDB010000302.1 GCA_030691985.1 Candidatus Omnitrophota bacterium
ATGATGCCACTGATTAGGGTATACGGTAGACAAATAATAGAAGATCATATCAACGAATTTATAGAAAGACAAGACATGGAGATTGGCGATGCGGTGAGAGATATAATATCTGTCCGGGATGCCGAGCGGTTCCTGACAGGATATATGGAACGCGGCATGAAGGAACGATTATGGGGTCGTATTTGCGCTCCTGTAATAATACCTTTATTTAAAGGCGCTCTATTCCTGGCGCGGCCGTTCACCAGGATATTTGTCGAGGCCGCAAAGGAGTGGCTCGGCGGCGCCGGCAAACGGTATATCGCAGGTATCGCGCCTCAAATGACGGTAAAGGAAGGCATTAGACTCCTGTCGGATGTATTCGGAGAAGACTTTGCGGATATAAAGAAGAGATTTGATGAAGCAAAAAAAGCAATTCAACCAGCGCCGCTCCCTATAATCCAGGCTAGGCCGAAAGCGCCGGGTACCGGTAAAGATATGATCGCCCCTGCCTCAATCGGCGCTCTTATCTTCTTACTTGGCCATAGCAAGGGCATGATTCTTCTCGAGCTCCTCGGCCTTGCCGCGACGGTCGGATTCTTTGGGTGGTGTATATATAAGACGTATATGTCTAAAAAACCACCTGTCAAAACGCCGCTCGCTGAAGTAAAGGCGCCGCCGATTGTTATTCCAGGCGGGGTCGCCGCGCCTCCGGCACAAGAGGCCTTATACAATGCAACGGATGAGATAAGGCGCGGAGGGGTATTGGTCAAGGGCGATCGGATAATAAGCAGCAATGGGAAGACAGAGAGGACGGTTGTGGAAGTGTCTCGTGACGGGCGATATCTTAAATGCGCCATTACGATGAGAGACGGGATTAGATGTTATAAGATAGAACCGGAAGATAAAGAGATGAGGAATTTTACGGCTTTGATTGTCGAGAGGGGCGCGGCAGTGTGGCGACCCGGCAGACCACGAGGTCCTGTCATTGTGGAGCGGGAGGTTCAAGGCTTGCTGGCCGGAGGCACCGAATTGCGGATTTATGCGGAGGCCGATGAAAATGGCAGAGAGGTCGCATACCATGACCTTAAACAGAAGGGCCTGGCGCCGGCATATAAAATACAATTCGGAAAGGAGGCCTACTATCTCTCAGAGCCGTTTATCGCGGACGGCGGGAGGGTGGGATTTGTGGCATACTTCCTTCACAAGCCAAATAACGGGAAGAGGCCGAAGCTATTTGTGAACGGTTATTGCACCAGCAATTCGCACGGTGTGTGGAGGGCAATCTCGCACATAGGAGAGGGGTCTATGGAGGGATGGTTCGGGAAGGGCTTTGGCCAGGACTCCCAGACATTGCCATTGGAGATCTGTGAAGAGCTTACGCGTATAGCGTCGAGCAGGGCAGGCCTAAAAAGACGCGAAGGGATATTTAAAGAAGTGCTGGGGAGGGGCTATATCATACCCGATGGCACTCAATTGGGTACGCAATTTGCGCAGATGCAAATCGATACCGAGAGATTGGTCGTTGCGGATGAGGTGCCTCTAGAAGGAAGGCAGTTCGGCATTAAACAGACCCACATATTTGAATTCGACAAAGGATTGAGACCTGATTTCAAAAAAGGCGTCGGTAAGCCATGGCAATCCAAAAATCCGCTTTACGGTGTCATTACTCACTATTGCGTAAGGTCGGTTGACGGAAGGATCCAGTATCTCTTTAACTCTGACGGGTACGGACACATGTGGATAGGATCTATCCAGATGACGACCGGGCTGCTTGACAGGCAGGGCGTTTGCGCAAATCAGCTTACCATCGCCATCCCACAGATTCTTATGACGACGCCATGGCAATACTACGACGAAATGCCGAAAGGCTACACAGGCCGTCCGCATCCGGATCCGGTTCATGCCAGACATTATTGTGACGCATCGGCCTTTCTCGACAAGATCGATATAATCAAGGAGGCCAAGAGGATGCTGCCGAAAGACGTGCCGCGCGCTCCACCGACATTGCCGGGTAAAGGCATAATCACCTCTTCTTCAGCCGGGCTCTTTATCTACTTGCTCGGCCGTGCCACAGACTATATTCCTCTCACATTCCTAGGCCTTGCCGCGACCGCCGGATTCTTCGCGTGGTATATCTATAGGAAGTATATATCCATAACGCCGCCTACTATAACACCGCCCGCTGAGTCGGCGACACCGCCTGCCGCAGGTGAGAATGAACTGGAACGGTTCATAGCCATTAAGTTATTAGAGAGATTGAGGCGTGCATGGGGTACAGGTCAACAGTCGCGCATCGATGATCAAATCTCTCTTGTGGTGGCCCATCAAGGGCTGTATCGCAGAGCAGATCTTAACCCTCGCATCTTTATTCGGACATATATCGAAGAGATTAAAAAAGCGGATAGCAGTGGCGATATACTTGGCTTGCGGATAGCGTTGGACGCCTTAGCGGCTTCTTTAAGCCGCCTTTCAAGCAGGACTTTTGGCGTAGAAGCGTATGAGAGCGTTCCTGAGATTGAGGAAGCCGCGAGACTCTTATTGAACATATCGGAAGATCCCAAAAAGGATATCGATCTTTCTCTCGCGGCTTCCATGGCAGAGAAAGCGGCTTCATCCTTTATGTGGTTGATGCCTATTTTTGTTAAACATATAGAGTCTTTACAAAAAAAGGAAGAAACAGCGGTAGATACGGTTGACGCCGCAAGATACAAGAATCTATCGAAAGAAATAGAAGCCGCCATGACAAGACGTGCTATGGCGCCAGTTTCAAACGTTGATTTTAAGAGTCTGCTCGTAAGCGCCCGATTCTCATCTAACAATTTTAAGGATCATGGCAATTTGGAACTTAAAACAATTTTATATCTCGGGACCGCGGCATCCAGAGAAAATAGGCGGCTGGTTAGAAGGAGACCCGTTTTATCAATCAGGGCAAGGATAATGGTCTTATTGTGGAAGGATGTAGTGTTAGCGCTCAGGAAATTGCAAAGCGATTATTTTGATAATGCGAAAATAATGTCTTCAAGAGCCGCGCACATGTTATGGATCAAAGCCGAGCAATCACTCATCGTTAGGTATAATAATATTATAGAAATGCTTTTAGAGGGCGGCCGATGTCGCAATATAGGCACCCTCGGCTCTTTCCTATTTGGCTGGAACTATGACGCCCGGCTCTGGTCAGCCAGGATGCTATACTGGCTCTCTTTATCCGGCAACGTATCCGCGGCCAGAGCGTTAGATGCAGTTCCGGAGATGAGGCGGCTGGCAGAAAAGGAATGGCAAAAGCAGAATGAAGGCCTTAATAGAGAGCTTGGACTCCCTATTGCAAAACTGCCCATAATCGATCGTCCTACTCCACTGCCCACTACCCCGGCGCCGGATGCTGTTGTCCAACAACTGCCTGGATCCGGACGCGTAGACGCGATTCTGGCCGATCTGCGCATGCAGCCGGAACTGCAGGGGGCGGATGAGGCGGAGCTGGAGAAGTTGGCACAGCGTATCCTTGAGGCGCAGCTTGCTGCTAATGGGGTAGCTATTTCTAAAGTTACCAATCTGGATGGTATTAATCTACCCGGCCTTACCCAAATCAGCCCCGCGGCATTGGGGCAGATGGGTTTGAGCGGGGTGGGAGAAGATAGCAGCGGCAGACATGGGATTATTTTAGACGAAGAATTTAGAAGCATGCTTGGCCAGCCGGACACCATACGGCTGACACAAGATCAGATGAAAAGGATGCTTTCAAATGTTGACGCGCTCAGCTATTTTATGGATGATTATAGAATAATTGCCGTATGCGGGCGGCTGGATTCCTCAAGCAGGGAAGGTCTGCAGGCTATGGCTGAACAGTGGCCGGCGACACCCCACAGGGAAATCGCTATGAAGTATGCATTGCAAGGGCTTTTCGATGTCAGCGACCAGGTGCGCATGGGCCTGCCGGCAGGGCAAGAAATAGAAGTTTTGTATCTTTTTAATGAGCTAAAAGGGAACACGGATATTGGAAGAAAAGAAGAAATCTTAAAAGAACTCGAGAGGATCTTACTTCCCGTCGATCGTTTTAAGCTGCCTACGCTATATCAACTTCAACTGTATCGCATTATCTCTGATCCAGATGTCACACCTGCCTTGCGCGATCTATACGCCAAAATCATCATAAAGTCTTATTTCGCGGACCGGACGCTGAGTTTTAGTAAACACGGGATAGATGCAATTAAAGTTTGTTTGCTTGCAGAAGATAATTCTCCTGAGATAAGAGCCCGGATAGCGGAGGCCGCGCAGATGATGTCGAGCCGGATTGCGCAAACCAGCGACCGTATAGATATCTCCGGTTTCTTTGATGCCCTCGCGCTTCCTGATAATACGGTCCGCTGTATCCACGATATTGCCCACGTAATAAAAAAATTATTAGACAAAAGGGATTTTGACAAGGAGCAAAAAAAACTGGTTGCTGTATTTAAGCCTATCGCCGCACAGCTTGGGGTGTTGATTGACGCGCTGAAGAGGATTGGCGGCG
This sequence comes from Candidatus Omnitrophota bacterium, assembly GCA_030691985.1. Taxonomy (GTDB): domain Bacteria; phylum Omnitrophota; class Gorgyraeia; order 2-01-FULL-45-10; family 2-01-FULL-45-10; genus JAUYDB01. The sequence goes on from JAUYDB010000302.1 coordinate 4,487, forward strand.
ATCATAACAGCCGGGTGGCTCTTTTCGGCGCTATCTTGCAGGCATTGCAGAATAATCCTGACTTATGCCCGAGCGCGGAACAGATGGCGGTATTGAATCACGTTCTTGCGCCGGAATATGCGGCAGGCTTTGTTAACCGTACGTTTAGCGGTATTGCGCGATTAGCCGCGCAGAGGAGCCCGGAAGTAATTTCTTTGGATGTTGTGCGGTCTCTTGAGCTGATGATGACCAGGCCAGGCCTCGGGAGTTACCGGGGCATCGTCGAAGCTATAAAAACTATACGGGAAAGACGGCCGGAGCTGATTCGGAACGGAGGCATTGCGGCGTTGATAAGCACGATGCCGGAAGAAGTATCAAATTATGTTTTTTCCTGTTGGAGGGTCTATTATAATCCTGTATTTCAACAAATGAGCCGGCAGATGAGCGATGTTGAACGCTATTCACTTGCCTCAGCGTCCCATAATTTCCTCGGGCAGCATGGCCGCGCTCAATCCGATCAGGAAAACATATCCGCGGCTGTCCGTTTATTAATTGAGGATTGGAAAGACGGCGCCTCTTTGAATACCCCATTATTCGCGGGGCGGAATGCAATAAATATCGTTGCCGAAGAGATGGCCCGCCAGGCTACTCCCGAAGAGCTTGAGCGGGAAGGCGGCGCCGGACGTATTCATCCAATCTATAAAAGCGCGTCTTTGAAAGGGCGGGCTTTGCAGGACGTCATTGATACAAAAGATCCGCTGACTATCTATTTGTCGGGGCACGGTACGGGATCCACGGTTGGCCTTGAGGGTGGCGCGCTTGATTTTATGGAGATGGGGGACGCCTTATCGGCAAGGGGGGAGTGCGGGAATGTCATAATTTTTGTTGATTCATGCTTTGGCTATAATTTTTGCATAAACCTGTTGGGTTATTTATATAAAAAACAAAGCAAGACTTTCCCTGTCATGATTTCCTCGGCTCACATAGATAGCCAATCACATCTTTATGATTATTCGGAGTGGGTAAAAAAAGTGCAAAGAGAGAAAGGCACGCCGCTTTTATTGAGCGACATGGCTGATGTGGTAGAGCAAACCTTATCACATGGGTTTACCAGCGTATTTGTTCCTATAGATAAATCGAGATTGGAAAATTTCCTAAGAGAGACGAAGCTCGCGGCAACGCAAGAAGAAAGTCCAGAAGAAGCCGGCGCCAGGATAATTCCTGAAAAAATTATATTTGCTCCGCCCACTGTTATTCATGCGGCAGTTTTTCACTTGAAAGCGTCCGGGGTAAATGCGGATAGTTCTTCTTCTCCCGACGCCTTCGAAGGTGCCCCCGGCCAGATACGCACGGCGGTGACTATTCAAGAGCCAGACAGAGCAATCCAGCAGCCGCCCGGCTCCGGACGCCTGGACGCGATTCTGGCTGATTTGCGCACGCAGCCGGAGCTGCAGGGCGCGGATGAGGCGGAGCTGGAGAAGCTAGCCCTGCGCATCCTTGAGGCCCAGCTTGCCGCTAATGGAATAGATGTTCCTAAAGTTACCGATCTGGACGGGATCGCCCTCCCCGGCCTTACGCAGATCAGTCCCGCGGCATTGGGACAGATGGGCATGGGCGGGGTGGGGGTAAGCTTGGCCGAGGAAGGGCAGGTCGGCACTAATTGGTGGCAAGAGACAAGCCAGCCGGCCGAATCAGGCCCGCTTTTAAAAGATTTACCGCTAGATCAAAGAGTTATTATGCTCGCTGGCTTGTTAGATCCGGAAAAGATAATCCCGGCGGATGAAGAACCCTGGTTCGCAAATTTTGTTAGAAAAAGACTGACCTCTGCGGCTGAAGCGATAGCGGGTAATCAATATTTGTCAGTCGCCGACTTGCCGGCCTATGCGGAGATAGTAGGCAGCTTTGCTCCGGAAACTAATGAATTGACGCAGATTGTCAAGGCGTGCCCTACCGTGGCGGCTATTAGTTTTGTGCAAAAATTGTTCAACGAATACCGTCAGGAAGCGCCGAAGGATCTAATGCTGCTCGATTTTATCGGCGAACTTTTAAAGAAAGCGCGCGCGCATCGAGACCTGACCGAGGCGTTAGATATTGCCAGGGAGATTTTCAGACAGGCTAAATCAAAACGTACGGTAGGAGCGGCGGAAAATTTAAATAGGGCGCTCATGGAGTTGATCAAGCAATCTCCCTCAATAGATTATTTTATTGAAGCCCTGAAAACAACCCTCAAAATAAACAGCGATCGCGCAGCCTTTAGCTTAAAAATAATGGAAGAGGAGTCGGACATTTTGAAATATACTAAATCCTCCTTGCAGGACCTTAAGAGGATGAATGAGTTATTGATCGACTGCGTCAGGATAGAAGAAGAGCCCGCGCGAATATTTATCGAGGGGCCTAACGTGATTTGGGCAGCAGATGAGGAAGGTTTTGGAATCGCGAACTTTGTCTCTAAGGCGATGATGACAAAGATGACCCCGGAAAATATCCACGAATTGATGATGTATGCAAGGAATGTGCCGGGGACCACGGCCGAACGTTTAGAGCAAAACCGCAAAGACGCCCTTGCATTGACGAACGGGGGTTTACGGGATTTTATTCACGACCAGGAGCCCGGGGTTAATAAAGCAATAACAGCTCTTGTCCGCTATCA
>JAUYDB010000159.1 GCA_030691985.1 Candidatus Omnitrophota bacterium
CAGTTTATCGCCGGCAGCCCCTTCTGGATGATAATTACGATGATCAGGCCCACAGGCACGACAATCAAAAGGGTGGCCAGGAATAAAAAGAAAAACGCGATCTTCTCCGTCCTCTTGGAATTCTTCATCTTAGTAGCTATCTTTTTTTATGCAAAAACAGGTCCGCGGTCACGTTGATCGCGAAACTTATCACAAATAGAACTATGCCAATAGCAAATAATGCGAAATAGTGTTCACTACCAACTACGGCCTCCCCCATCTCCGCGGCAATAGTGGCGGTAAGGGTGCGCACAGGCACCAGGATACTCTGCGGCATTACCGCGGCATTACCGGTGATCATCATCACCGCCATGGTCTCGCCTATTACTCTGCCTAACCCCAGCATTACCGCGGCCAAGATCCCGGAAGAAGCCGCCGGAAGCATTACCCGCCATATCGTCTGCCAATGCGTAGCCCCCAAAGCGAGGGCTCCTTCCTTATAATTTTTCGGAACCGAATAAAGCGCGTCTTCCGCGATCGAAACTATCGTAGGCATGGCCATAAACGCGAGCATTATCGAACCGGATAACGCGGTGAGCCCCGTGGGAAGGCGAAAAACCGTTTTCACAAGCGGCACGAGCGTTACCATCCCGATAAACCCCAATACGACGCTGGGGATCGCGGCCAATAACTCTATCCCCGCCTTAAGTATCTCCTTCGCCCTTAACGGGGCTATCTCGGCGATGTATATGGCGCAACCCACTCCTATCGGGATAGAAATGATCGCCGCGCCTAACGTGACTAATAGAGATCCCAGGATTAACGGCAGTATCCCCAGTTGAGGCGGTTCCGATATCGGATACCAGTTTTTTCCAAAAATAAATTTAAAAGGGCTTATGATTTTAAACACCGCAAGCCCTTCTTTAAGCAAAAATAAAAATATCAGGCAAACAAAAAATATCGACGCTACGCCGCAGATGAGTATGAGCTTTTCGATAATAAATTCTTTAAGTTTACGCATTGGCGCTCACGCTCAATTTTTTGCCCTGATCGGAACGAAATCCGTCGCCAGCACTATTGCCTGCCCGTCTTCGGAAAGCGTAAAATCCGCGAATTTCTTAACTATGCCTTCCGGCATACCGTTGGTATACAGGAAGAGGGGCCTCGATATGGGATAAATTCCGCTCAGGACATTCTCCACTGTCGGCGGGACGTAGGCCGATCCTTCATCTTTGGCAATAGCGACCGGTTTTTGTCTATTCGAGATATAGCCCATTCCGTAATATCCGATCGCCGAAGGATTCCCTGCCACCTCATCGGCGATCGCCTGAGAAGAAGAGAGCATCAACGCGCCGGAGGCGAACTCTTCTTTAGAATTCGTATCGTTTTTTCTTAAGACGTGCTCTTTAAAATAGACGTGGGTTCCGGAATTTACCTCGCGCGAAAGCACAACTATCCTCTTATTCTCGCCGCCCACCTCTCTCCAATTGGCGATTCTGCCGGTAAAAATCCCCGCCAGCTGGTCCATGGTAAGTTTGCCTGCCGGATTTGAGGTATTCACCACAATAGCGATTCCGTCCAGAGCGGCCTTTATTTCGTTTGGATTTATGCCTTTATTTTTAGCGAGCGCGATCTCTTTCTCTTTTATATTTCTTGAGCTCATCGCTATATCGCAGGCGCCGCTTATAAGGCTGGAAAATCCGGTACCTGACCCCCCGCCTGTAACCGCGATGAAATCTCCGGGGTTTTTCTCCATAAACTTTTCAGCCCACGCCTGGCCAAGATTAACCATCGTATCCGAGCCCTTGATCTGTATCGAAAATCTATCTTTCGCCGCGAAGACGGAAGAGGCGAACATGAGCGACATCAATACCAGCAATAATTTTTTAAACATGCTTCCTCCTTTTCTTCCCCTCACCCTTGCCCTCTCCCCTAAAGGGGAGAGGGAATCGACTTTTGTTATTTCCTCTCCCCTCTGGGGAGAGGATTAAGGTGAGGGGGAATTTTGTGAAGCCCTAATAGGTTACATAATATTACTTAAGGCTATGGATTGTTAGTTAAGGTTACGTCGCCACGAATGTAACCTTCCATAACATCTCTTATTCGACCACCTCAAGCTGGAACAGGTCGCCGCGGGTCCCGGTCAGCCAAAGATACCTGCTATCCCACGTGATCCCGGTCGTTCGGAATACAGGCGATTTAAAATATCCGGTTATCTCCCACTTGCCCGGGTCAACCTTATAAACAGTTTTACTGAACCAGCTCGTTATCCATAGATGCTTTCCATCCCAGGCAAGATGAGCGGGTTCCTGTATCTTCCTTACGGCTATCTGGTTGATCGTGTTCAAACTACCGTCCATCTCTAATATATTAAACTTAGTGCCATTAAGGCTTCTTGTCCACGTTATAACAAAGAAACCCTTCCCGTTCCATGCAATACCCGCAGGGTGCGCCGGCGCCAAAGAGATAAATGATTCGAGCGCTATCTTATTATTCTCTATCCCGATCCTGTAAACCTTCTTTTCATCCCAGTCAGTCAAGAATAACGCCCCGGACGAATCTTTTGTAATCGCCTCCGTAAAACCGGTGGCCGGCTCTATCTCTCTCTTCACCTGTCCCGAAGAAGGGTCGACCACCCATGTCCTGCCATTTTCGCCGTTGGTCACCCACACGGATTCTCCGTCATAAAAAAGGCCTTCGTGATACCACTTCGGTATGGGAATCCTCCTGACGACGCTCGCCGCCATCGGGCGGCAATCCTTCGCGGTCTTTAAGGTATAATTTTCGGCGGACGAAAAAGATACGGCCGTAAGGATTATGGATGAGGCAAGAATTATGGCCTTTACGGCATCGAGGCATCTATTAAAAAGTCTTCTCGGCGCTTTCGTCATCACGTAATTACAAAAATAACAATGGTCGCTCGTCTTTCCCGGAAATTGAAACCCGAGACGCTCCAGTTTTTTTCGTAAATTCAAAAGCCCTGATCCGAACACAGTTGACACAAATCTATTCGCGCGCGCCTTTTTCAGGATGACGGCGGCCGATTCGTTATAAATGTTTCCGATCTTCATCTCTTCCGATCCTGCCGCATAACCGCAGCATGGCCTAACATCTCCGGTGGGCCCGACGAAGAATACGTTGCCGGGGCCTTTGCAGCGATCTTCGTTGAACCATCGGCCATCCCACGGATCCTTCAACCGTTCGGCCCTGCCTACGCTCGAGAGATTTATCTTTAGTATCTTTATAAACAGCTCCCTGCCTTTGATATAGGGGTTTTGGCCTTTGAACCCGGCGAGGCGCGAACATAGGCGAATGGACAGGTTTTTGAGTTTTCGCTCTGTCATATTATCCATCGCCCCGACCGCGCACGCTAAAGATATGCAATCCGGCCTTTTCCAGACATCCTGCGCGGCCCTTATGAAGCGCGCGATTTTTCCTATTTCTTGCCTGTGAAACGCGTCTACGCTTACGCATATTGACCCGTCATACCCGGCGCGGTTTAATCCTTCGAGTGAACCCATTAAGTCGTTCTCGTCCCTATACCATACGCCGTTAGTCATTATTCTGCCGAACAGGAAGGACCGGCTTACCGCGTATCGCGAAACGGCGCGCATAAAATCTAAAGCCATGAAGGGCTCGCCTCCGGTAAATCCGACCCTCGTCACTCCGATCTTCCGGCATCCGTCTAAAAACTTCCGCGCGGCGCGGAACGATAATGTCTTAATTGACTTTTCGGCCTCGCAGTGCGGGCAATTCAGATTGCATTTTACCGTCGGAGAGAATAATACTTCCTTCGGCCGGAATATCATGGAGCTCACCCTTCCCCTCACCCTAACCCTCTCCCCTAA
>JAUYDB010000213.1 GCA_030691985.1 Candidatus Omnitrophota bacterium
TGCTTGGCCATCTCCTTCGCCTTCGAGGTTATCTCAAGGGTAACCGATTCACCTATCCCTGATACCCGTTTTGCAAGTTTCATAGCATCACCCCATCCTGATATTAACATACATTATAGTATAATACACCCAAATCTCAAGTGAAATATCCACTTACGTTTCCTAACAACAGGCCGGGTCCTGACGGCCCGCCCGAAATTTTTACGAATCCCGACTCTCTAAACCTAAAACTCCGACTATGGTTCGCACAAGTATGCTAAAAAGCTTACAGGAAAAATATTCCCCTCACCATATTAGCCAGGTCGGTCTTTTGTGAAGGATAAAAACGGGAACCTGCGGAACTCGGGCCCATGGAAGGGCCCTCAAATCCGCCTTCACATTCAACGCGCAATAGGCTGAATGCTTCGGCGAATTCCGCCGACGGTTATCTACTATGAATGGCAGCTCACACAAAGGCGGACATCCTCGGTTCTTTTATTATCAAAAAATTGTTAACAATAACCATTTTTCTCCTTCACAAAAGACCTAATAATTTCATTGCGCTCACCATAACCGGAGTTTTAGGTTTACAATGCTCTCTCTTCAAGGAAATTTTTCAGCTTCCGGCGACAAGGACATGAGGCCATGGGGGTTGAGCCGTATAAATTTTGTTAAGGTTATAGCTACCGCTAAACTCTTATACGCCTCGTATCCATAAGGACAAAGATAGCTTAATATGAATATATAGCCTAATCACACTTGATAACAAAATTAGGCGAAGCCCCCTGGCCTCATGGCCTGGAAGTCCAATGTTGAAAAATTTCCACCCGCTGCGGCAAGACCCGTCCTGTTGCAACGCACTCCTGGCCCCTAGAGATGCGTGCCGATAAATTTCGAACTTCTTGCGGCAGCAAAAAGCCCCTTGAGCCTGTGCGGCTAAGGGGCCTTGGATGAGACTGTATATATGGTGTTTAGAAATCGCCGCGTTTGCGGAACAGGCCGCGCAGGTTCTTCATGAAACCGCGCTTATCCGCGGCTTTTTTATCCTCGCTCTTCGCCTTCTCCGCCCTCTTCTCCTCAACGAGCGTCTGTTTCGCCTTAGACGGCATCTTTATCCCCGAATCTTCCCTCTTCATCTCTTTCTCATGGCCCTCTTTCGGCTTTTTTGCCTCTTGGGCCCCTGCTGTTTTTTCCGGCTTCGCCTCTTCCGTCCCGAGTTTCTCTTTCTTCTTTTTCGGTAATTTTTCGACTATCTTTTTCTCTGTCAACTCCAGTATCGCCATATTTGCGCCGTCGCCGCGCCTGAATCCTGTAGCTATCACCCGGGTATAACCGCTATGCCTGTCTTTAAAAAGCGGGGCTATCTCCTTGAAGAGCCTTCTGATGAGATCCCTGTCCGGGAGCACTTCATACGCCCTTCTTCTTGAAAATACAGTATCTGTCCTCGCGATCGTCAGGACCTTCTCGGCAAGCCTTCTCGCCTCTTTAGCCCTGGCGAGAGTTGTCTCTATCCTCTGGTATTTTAACAGATTCCGAACCATATTCCGCAGCATAGCCTTCCTGTGGCTCGACATCATGCTAAGTTTTGAAGAACGTTTTCTATGCCTCATTATTTTACATCTTCCTTCTTTGGGCCTTTTTCGTCAATCTTCATTCCGAGCGATAGCCCCATGCCCACAAGTATCTTATTTATCTCGGCCAGGGACTTCTTGCCGAAATTCCTGTATTTCAGCATCTCAAGCTCCGTCCTCTTCACAAGGTCACCTATAGTCTTTATCCTGGCTTCCCTCAAACAGTTTGAGCTTCTGACTGAAAGTTCTAACTCTGATATCGGTATCTTGACCTTCTCTTTAAACCGCTTCTCCTCTTCGCTCTCCTCAGGAAGGGCCTCTTCTTCCGGCAACTTCCCGAATCCGACAAATATGTCCAGATGCCTCTGGAGTATATTGGATGCGTAGAGGAGCGCATCTTTCGGCTCGATAGCCCCGTTGGTCCATAGCTCTAAGATAAGTTTATCATAATCCGTTATCTGGCCGACCCTTGTATTTTCGACGTAGAAATTGACATTCTTCACAGGTGTAAATATCGAATCTATCGGGATAACGCCTATCGACTGGTTTTCCTTCTTGTTTTTCTCTGCGCTCACATAACCTCTTCCGCGCGCAACCTCCATCTCGATCTGGAGCCTCACGTTTTTTGTCAAAGTGGCGATAGGAAGGTCCGCATTTACTGTTTCTACGGTCTCGTCTGCCTTTATGTCTTTTGCGGTAACAACACCTTTCTTCTCGACATCAATAAAAATGGGCTTAGGTATTTTGAAATGCGATTTTAATATGAGTTTCTTTATGTTCAATATTATCTGCGGGACATCTTCGACTACGCCGCTTATCGCCGAAAATTCGTGATGCACACCCGCGATCTTGATGCTGGTAACGGCGGTGCCTTCTATCGATGATATAAGAACCCTTCTCAAAGTATTTCCGATGGTCGTGCCGTACCCTCGCTCGAAAGGTTCCGCGATAAATTTGCCGTAGGTTGGTGTTTGACTCGATTCGTCGAGCACGAGTTTTTTCGGCATCTCAAAATTTTTCATGCTTATGCCCATATCATCTCCTTATCGCTATATATACGTTAACGTAAAGTTTCTCAGCTCTTAGGTTGGCATATTTTACGCTTCAAACTTCCTTACTTAGAGTACAATTCTACAATCAGCTGTTCTTGTATCGGGAACCCGACGTCTTCTCTCGTCGGCAACGCGATGATCTTCGCTTTAAATGACTTAGGGTCTGCTTCGAGCCATTTTGGAATCGCCCTGTCTTTGAGTGATTCATGAAGTTCCGTCAGCCGTTTAGCCATCGGCTCTTTTGTCTTTATCGTAAGCTCCTCGCCAATTTTTGCCGTGTAGGACGGCCTGTCCACCCTTTTCCCGTTTATATAGACGAAACCGTGCTGGACGATTTCCCTTGCTTCGGCACGCGAATTAGCGAAGTTGATCCTGAACACTACGTTATCAAGCCTTCTCTCGAGAAGCTGCAATAACGTCACTCCCGTAACGCCTTTAGCGCGCTCCGCTATCCTGAAATAGTGCTTGAATTGCCTCTCTAAAACCCCATATATTCGTTTTACTTTCTGCTTCTCTCTCAATTGAGTGCCATAGTTCGATTCCTTCTTCCTGATTAGTCCATGCTGACCTGGCGCGTAATCCCGTCTCGTAATCGCGCACTTCTCGCCGAGGCACCTCGGCCCTTTCAAGAAAAGCTTTATGCCTTCGCGCCTGCACAATCTGCAGGATGGACCGCTATTCTTCGCCATCACACTCTCCTTTGCTTCTCCGGACGGCAGCCATTATGCGGTATCGGAGTCACGTCCCTTATTGATCGTATCGTAAGCCCCGCGGCCTGTATCGACCTTATAGCCGATTCCCTGCCCGCGCCAGGGCCTTTCACGTAAACCTCCACCTCTTTAACGCCGCGTTCAAGCGCTTTTCTGGCCGCGTTTTCCGCAGCAACACCCGCCGCAAACGGCGTCGACTTCTTTGACCCCTTGAAACCAGCGCTGCCAGTGGATGCCCATGTTATTGTATTGCCATCCTTGTCCGCTATATTAACTATAGTGTTATTGAATGTAGCCAATATATGAGCTATGCCATTCGAAGGGGCCTTGGCCATTTTTTTGGTCTTTTTTGGTTTACTTTTTTTCTGTTCCACTTTCTTTCGTAACCGTCCTTTCTGCCTTTTGTCGTATTACGCCCACTGTCTTCCTTGGCCCTTTTCTCGTCCTGGCATTGGTCCGGGTCCTCTGTCCCCTTACAGGAAGACCCCTTCTATGCCTTAAGCCCCTGTAGCTTCCAATGTCAATCAGCCTCTTAATATTAGCGGAGATCTCCCGCCTTAAATCCCCCTCTACTTTAAAATCTTTCTGTATTATTGATGATAGCCTTGCCACCTCTTCCTCGGTCAGCTCTTTGGCCCTCTTGTCCGGATTGATATTTGCTATTTTCAATATCTTATTGGACAGGGCCCTGCCTATACCGTATATGTAGCCCAGGGATATTTCAATCCTCTTTTCTTTGGGAATATCGACTCCAACTATTCTCGGCACTTTTCCCTCCCCTTTCCGCCTCGTTATAGCATCGTTTCGTTGAGTCAGACACATGGTTTAGCGTTTAGCGGGTAGCGTTTAGCGTATAGTTTTTATTTTTCCTATACGCTACACGCTAACCGCTAAACTTGTTGTCTGAGTCAATTATGCGCTATCCGCTAAACGCTATACGCTAAAACTGAGTTTT
>JAUYDB010000217.1 GCA_030691985.1 Candidatus Omnitrophota bacterium
CAAGGGCCCTGCCCGCTGCTGTTCCAAATAGCGCCATCCCAACAGCGGCGAGTTTAATCAGCGCCGGTAACTCCGTTACGGACTCGAGTATATCTTTAAAAATTATAGCAATATCTTTGAGAAGGTTTGATTTTTGCAGCGCGCTAAGAAAGTTTTCAATGGCCGGGCCTACCTCTGTGGCAATACCAACCCATATGCCGCGGAGGTACATCTGCATATCCTGGATCGAATCGTTAAACTCCTTCAGTGCCTTCGCCTGTGGTCCTGTTAACGTATTGCCGAGCCTATCAGATGCCTCGAAAAATTCTTTAATTCCATCGGACCCGAGCTTTAAAATCGGGATTATCCCCGCGCCGGACCTGCCGAATATGTCCATGGCGAGGGCAGTACGTTCCGAGTCGCTCGTAAGGGTTTTGAACCTATCCGCAACGGCATACAACATCTCATCTATTCCCATGCCGCGTAGATCGCTCGCGGCTACCCCGAGGCGTGAGAAATTTTTGGCCATATTCACGTTACCGGTGTTCGCCTCATCCACGTTACGAGCCAATATCTTAAGCCCATTGGCGAGACCGTCAAACGATACTTCGTTCTGCTTAGCGGTGTATTGCAAGCGGCTTAAGGTTTCGGTCGTTATGCCTGTTATCGAGGAAAGCCTCGATATTTCCTCACCGTAATGAAGGGCGCTTGCTATGCCTACACTGAAGACCGCGGTCACCGCCCCGAGGGCGACGGTCATCGACTTTGCGACGGAAGATACTTCCTGTGTCGCCTGTTTTAACCCTTTTTGAAGCTCTGCGATATCCGCTCCAATAAAAACAGTGGCACGACCAAGATTCTCTGCCATGTTAATTCTCCTCTATTGGTAAGCCGTCTTTTTTAGCCTGATCAAGGGCTTCATTTATATCCTTCGCTTCTCCACCCAAGGTATCCAAAAACTCCCGGAAGGATCCATTCTTATCTCCACATATTGCAGCATTAACCGACATAGCGATGGTCACGGCTGTTAACCGCATCGCTTGCAGCTCGAGC
>JAUYDB010000222.1 GCA_030691985.1 Candidatus Omnitrophota bacterium
CTCATAATTTCCTCTCCCCCGAAGGGGGAGAGGATTAAGGTGAGGGGGAAATTGCGCCAATTTGGACAGCTATGATATGTTACGAAGTGCGGTAGACCGAATAATCTATGTCCGGGAAAATATTATACTTGTCTTCTAATTGTTTTATATATTCTTCGTCAAGGGCGCTTGATTTTATCTCCTCATAAAGCTCGGTGAAATGTTCGGTGTGCTCCCTCATCCTCTCGACGGCGTATGGGACATGGGAACCGGTCTTCATTATGAATGCCCAATCGCTCGACTGGGCAAGGAGAAGCTCTCTGGCCATCTGATTCAGCGCGCGTAAAACGAGGCCCTTGGCGCCCTTATTGTTATTGGCCAGCTCGACCATTCGTTCAGCCATCTTGTGCAGATGCCTGTATATCCAATCATTCGAGCCTTCAAGCCAAACTTCGCTATACCCCTTCCAGCCCCAGCTTGAAGAGGCCGGAGTAAGAACCTGATATTTTTTATAAAGTTTGAGGTACTCGCCCGGCGTGGTAAGGGCTATGCTCTTCTGGTCATATCTTATCTTTCGTATCAGAAAATCGATCCACTGGGGTCCTTCATACCACCAGTGGCCGAAAAGCTCCGCGTCATACGGCGCGACTATTATCGGCGACCTGTCGCCCATCCGCTTGGCCAGGTGCTCGATCTGCTTTTCCCTGTTGAACATAAAATTTCCGGCCTGATCGGCGGCCTTTGCCCGCGCCGCCTCAGGCACGTACGGTTCTTTATGATTTGCATTCCCGGTTATCTTATAATATTTTATTCCCGTATTAATCCTGACGCCGTCCGGGTTTATGTAGGGCTTGATGTAATCATAGTCTAAGTCAAACCCGATGTCCCTGTAAAATTCTCTGTAGTTATAATCGCCGGGATATCCTTCTACAGCGCTCCATACGGCTTTGGAAGACTCGGTATCCCTGCCGTAAAAGGCCACTCCGGCCTTCGTAAGATACGGGCTGAATATGCCGAACTTGGGGCGCGGAGTCCCGAAGAGTATGCCGTGGGTATCAACGAGAAAATATCGCACCCCTTCTTTCTTCAGCGCCTCTTCGTCTCCGACGCTATATCCGCACTCCGGAAGCCACATGCCTGCGGGTTTCCTTCCGAATACCTTTTGATACAGGTCTACGGCCACTTTAACCTGGGCCCTGACCGAAGGGGCCCTTTCGACTTCCATCAAAGGCAGATATCCGTGAGTAGCGCAGCATGTTATGACCTCCAAGTTGCCGAGGTCCTGAAAACGCTTAAACGCGGTTACTAAATTTGCCTTATACTCGTCGGCGAACATGCGCCTGGCTTCCGTAAGGTTAGAATGGTACATATGGGCCAGGGCGTTAAACTGAGCGTCCCATTTCGTCCTGTCTATCTCTTTTTCGGAAAGCTCTATAAGTTTACCGAGATATTTAAGATACTTACATTGCAGGTTTGGATCCATGAGCATGGATATCAGGGTAGGCGATAGCGATATCGTAAGTTTGTAATCGACGCCGTCCCGGGAGAGGCCGTCCAGCACTTTTATGAGCGGGATATATGTCTCGGTTATCGCTTCAAACAGCCAATTCTCCTCGAGGAAATTTTCGAACTCGGGATGGCGCACAAAGGGGAGGTGCGCGTGAAGGACTATCGCGACGTAACCTTTAACCATAACGGCTATTCTGTCTTTCTGGTTACTGTGGGGGTTATGCGGCGACGGTCAATACCATCGTTTGAAATCGCTTCGACGGGTATGGGATATTTACCGTCGGGTAGGGCGAATCTGATGCTGAACGTGCCGTCAGGCTTCAATTTTATCTCTTTACCCTCGATCGTAACCTTGGCGTCAGGTTCCGTGGCCCCGTATACTATCAGCTCGCAGTTTACGACAAGCCAGAATGACCGTTCTGCCGGTTTTCTGAAAAACGAAGCGGCGCTCGATATGCCGCCGGAGGTTATCTGCTCTTCCAGGCGCTTCTTGATCATCTCCCTGACCTCGAGAGAACCCTTGCCCACACCAAAACCGCCCGAGAGGCCGAACATCTTCCAATATTCCTCTTCAGGCATCATCCACTGCGCATCAAGCTCCTCCGACATCCCGAATCTGGGCGTCCTTACCATATTCGAGCGCGCCAGGAGATAGAAATTACCCTTCTTCGACACTATGCCTATATCTACAATCCACGATTTATCGGGTAACCCGACATTGATGTACCAGTTACTGGCAAGCCCCTTCAAGTCTATGTCAAAGAAAGAGCGGGCATTGCTGCCATTGAAATTAACGCCGGTGACATCGTAAACGCGCAGGACCGATTTGGCGGCGGTTTCTCCGGAAGCCTCGATCTTCTTTGTTACATCTTCCTCTTTATCTTTCCTGATCTCCCAGTAGGCAAATATCCACCATGGGTCTCTCACCAATATAACAATCCTGTTATCTCCGTACCCCGGAGGAAACCTGAACTCTTTCCGCTGCCTGATCTTTAAAGACCCCGTCTTTTCAGGTGCCATATAAATCGTCCCTCCCGTATCGCCCCTTAACTCTTTTATCCTTCGGGGCTTATTCTTCTACCGCCGGCTCAAGCGTTTCTGACGATGGCGGCTCGGTCGATTCTTCAGTAATGGCCTCTTCCTTCTCAACGATCAACGATACGGCGACATTCTTCGCGCCGCTCGTCACATAGATCACGTCAACCCAATCGCCCTTTTTTATGTCAGCCAAGGCAGCGGCATTCTCGATCTTTGTATCTTTATTAAACGTTATTTCCATAGCCTTTTCTTCGTCGGTGTCGTAATTGTAGAATTGCACCAATATAGAATTGGAGTCGGGGTTTACCGCCTGCACTTCGCCGTAAAGGGTGAGGTCTTTCGGCTGAGCCGCCTCCTCTTGCGCGGCTGCCGGCACAGCGGCCCCTTCAGGTTTTGCAGCAGGATTTTCCTGGCTAAACGCAGGGGTCGTGACGAAAAACGCAATTAGTAAAAACGCCAACGCACCCTTTAGCAAACTCATCCCTTGAGGGACACCGGGCGAAGTTGAAGCACGAATCCAACCATAATTTTCCATCTATTCCTCCCTTGCTTTTAGGTTACATAATGTTAGTCTGTCTTATAAGTAAACTATATCATAATAATAAATTAAAAGTCAAGCATTATGACGTTAAGGGGCGTTAAGAGGCAAGTTTAGCGCCATTTTTGTCAAATATCGGCCATTTCCCCAATGAATGTCTTTGCAGCATATACCGGGATGCCGTATGAAGAACTCCTATCCCGTATATCAGGCTTCTTAAGAAATTTATCGAAGACGATTCCTTCGTGTAAACGGAAGGACAGGTTATCTCAGCTACTTTGTATCCAAAGTAAAAAGCCTGCAGCAACATCTGGTTGTCGAAAACAAAATCATCGGAATTTTCGAGTATCGGCAGGTTTAGCAAAACCTCCTTAGAGAAAGCCCTGTATCCGGTATGATATTCTGAGAGTTTCTGGCTTATCATATGATTTTCTATCAGCGTGAGAAGCCGATTGGCGGTATATTTATATACAGGCATGCCGCCTTTTATCGCGTTATTACCGAGAATTCTGGACCCCAGAACTACGTCGAACATGCCCGATGTAATAAGCCCGGCCATAGGGGTTATGAGTTTGGGTGGATACTGATAGTCGGGGTGGAGCATTACCACAACGTCCGCTCCAAGCTTCAGCGCCTCCTGATAGCAGGTCTTCTGATTGGCGCCGTAACCTTTATTTTGATCATGGACGAAAGTCTTGATTTTCATGGCCTTCGCTACCTCAACGGTACGATCGCATGATTTATCGTCTGTTAAGATTATATCGTCTACTATGTCCTTCGGTATCTCCTCGTATGTTTTTTTGAGCGTTTTTTCCGCATTATAGGCAGGCATTACAACTACTATTTTTTTACCGTTCAGCAAGCCTTGCCTCCTTTAAGTTGGAATTTCATTTTTGTGAAATTCCATGCCATAAAAACGGAGGACACGATCTGGTTAGAAAACCGGATGTGTCCTTAGTCTTTGGCCAAAAGGGCCGCGTTTTTGGCCGTTTTTCGCCTATTTTGCCTTATCTTTCAAAGCTTTATTTTCGGCAAGAAGTTTGTCGTATGAGGCCTTCAGGACTATCTTCTCATCCAATAATTTATCGTATTCGCCCTTAAGCGCGTTCTTCTCGTTGGCCAGGGTCTCGACCCTGGTAGCGACATCCATCTTTTCCTTCAAAAGATTGTCGTATTCATTCTTCAGCGCATTTTTGGATTTTTCAAGAATGCCGACATTTTCTTCCAAGGCGATCTTCTCGTTAAGAAGCGCTTCGTATTTATTCTTGGAAACTCCGCAACCCGTCAAGCAAACAGCAAAAGATATCAATACCGCATATAGCACAATCGACCTTATCGATTTCATAATTATTCGCCACCCCTCCTCTCCATTTAGAGAGTTTAATAAATACTACTGCGTTAAATATTTCTCCAGTTCCGCCCAGGTCTTAGAGCCGACTTTGCCATCGACCACAAGCCCTTTGGCTTTCTGAAACTCCTTTATAGCATTCTTCGTCCTGGGACCGACCTTCCCGTCGATGGCTCCCGCATAGAATCCGGAATTCTTCAAAGCCCTTTGAATATCCTTATCTTTGTCGCCTTTTTCTTTTGTAATCGGCGGCTTCGTATCCGCCATCTGCGGTTGCGCCGTCGGCGGAATAGTTTCTACCGCAACGCTCTGGGCCGGTTCAGCCACAGGCGCCTGCGCCATAACGGTATCTTCAGGCGAAGTCACTATCTCGGTCTGCTCTATGCCAGACCCTTCGACATTCTTTTCAACCCTGCCCTTACAGCCAAATAACGCAAGAGACATAACTGCTGAAACTGCCATAAAAACTATAAATACTCTTTTTACCACCTTACCTCCTCCTTTCTAAAATGTTTGATACTTCAACAAAAGCTCAGTATCAACACTGAGCGAAGTCGATGGGTTGATTATATAAACATGGATTATACCGCCATGCGGCGCTTTGTCAAGCACATTCGATAAAAACCATCTCATTTTATCGTGCCAAATCTTGTTGTAAGCACCGCTCCAAAACCGGCTATCAGGAAGAGCGCCTTTATTACCGGGCCAACGAACGGAACAAATCCGATAAGCGCTAGCAGAAGTATTCCTAATATGGCGTCAACGAACGGCGGCGGGACTTTTTTAAATGACAATAGTATATTCTTCCCGATATATATCGCCGAGGCTATATATCCGATTATCATGGCCAATACCACAAGAATAATTTCTAAGGGTATCAGGATTATTCCTACTATGCTTATCGCGAGAAGGACCGCTATTGGCACGATCAAAATCATCCATAATATACCCCACATCAACATGGCGATAAAAGACCTCTCAAGCGCGTTAACGGCGGCGCCTACATGGTCCGGTATGAGCGCTGCTAATAAAATCGAAATGCCCAGAAATCCCAAAAGCGCGAGGATGCTTATGGTAACCCATACCGCAAGCCATCCGCCTCCTAGCAAGTCGGTGAACGACGGTATGAAGCGCGGCATATAAACTTGAGTTATCCTGCCGCCTATTCCCGCGGCAGGGTGCTGAATAAGCTCTCCGCCGACGACAACAACTTGTCCTCCGACGGATGATCCTGCGCTAAGAGTCACAGAACCCACAATAGCCACAACATTATTCTCGACGCGGCCTGAGACTGTGACATTTCCGCCTATAGCGACGACATCGCCGGCAATCATGTCTTTAGGGATATCTATGTCCGTGGCTATTTTCACGATGTCCCGGCCCCTGGCGAAAGCGCAAGACGCGGAAAGCGTTAAACCAATCACTATAATGAAGATTGATAAATGTTTAAGCATAGTCACTCATAGCTGTCCAAATTGGCGCGATTTCCCCCTCACCTTAATCCTCTCCCCCTTCGGGGGAGAGGAAATT
>JAUYDB010000231.1 GCA_030691985.1 Candidatus Omnitrophota bacterium
CGAAGACCTCTTTTATGGAGTGTTCCTTCTGGGCCTGGGGATTAAGCCTCATATCTATAAGCATCCTGTTCGCGTATTCGCCCCGGGAAACATCGTTCAAGAGAAGCCGTTTCACGTCATCAACGGATTTTATTATGATTATCTGTATCTCGGGTATGCGGATATCGTGCGCTATGATACAATAAAAATCGAACTTCGCGTCGGTGGATAGCGCTACTCTCGACACGCTCATGATGACGTCGTTTATCTTCTCGCCCGCCTCCTTTGTTATCGCAAATGTAAGATCCAGCAGGTCCGGAAGCGGCAGGTATATCGCTATCGTCTTGCCCGTAGTGTGGACCTTGACATCGATTTTATACTCATTCTTACAAACCCTTATTATGGATTCCTTGATCTTGTTTTTGGGGTATGTTGGGCCGCAGCCGGATAGATACAGATAACAGATAACGGATAACAGAGAACATAATATCGACCCCCATTTCTGTGGTCTGTGGTATGTAGTATGTGGTCTATTTGCTAATCTCATGCCATATCGCTTATGTCCAAATTAAACCACAAGTCCCGACGGAAGGCTGTATTTTGAGATTCGATCTTTGCCTACCCCTCACCCTTGCCCTCTCCCCTAAAGGGGAGAGGGGATTTCCTCATAATTTCCTCTCCCCCGAAGGGGGAGAGGATTAAGGTGAGGGGGAAATTGCGCCAATTTGGACAGCTATGATGCCATATTCAAATGTGTCTTGCCATATTCTCTGAAAATGTTATCTATCTCATCATATTCGAGCTCTTCATGCTCTAAGAGCTCTTTGACAAACCTTTCCAGAAGGGGCTTCTCTTTCTGCAGCAGTTCCTCCACCTCTTTAAGGCAAATTCTGAAAATCTTGTTTGTCTCGTCGTTCAGCTCCTCTTTTAATTTCTCCGAAAGCTGCGATTCCGGAATTGCCGTGTAATCTCCTATAAGCACCGCGTCGCTCATGCCGAACCTCCACACCATGTTGTGGGCAACGATCATCGCTTGCCTAAAATCCGCGGAGACGCCGTCGCTCGTAGTGCCAAAACGCATCTTCTCGGCGACATAACCGCCAAACGAACACTTTATATCCGCAAGCAGCCTTTCTTTATTATGGGTAAATACCTCTTCTCTGGGCTGGTGGTATATTATACCCAGCGTATCCCGTCTCGATATTATCGATGCCTTAAATACGTCATCTATGGGATGGAGTATGTACAACACTATAAGATGGCCTGACTCGTGATAGGCGATCATCTCCCTTTCCTGAGGCATCATGGTGCGCTTGTGTTTAAGGCCCATATCGACCCTTTCGATGGCCTCGCTTATATCTTCGAGTTTTATACTATCACGCTTATCCCTTGTGGCTATAAGGGCCGCCTCTTTTACTATGTTTTCAATATCGGCAGGCGTTTTATAAATGGCCTTTCGCGCGAGCCGCCCGACGTCCAGAGACGAATCGTGCTGGATTTTTCCCAGATAATACGCGAAAAGCTTCTCCCTGTCTTCAAGGCCGGGCTTATCGATATACAGCTTTCTGTCAAATCTTCCGGGCCTCAGGAGGGCCGTGTCAAGGCTGTCTTCGGACGCGTTTGTAGCCCCTATGACTATAACATTCTGTTCGGACGTCGGTTCGCCGTGCTTATCCTTTATCTCCTGAAGCCCGTCCATCTCCGCGAGGAGCTGGTTCTGGGTCGAATTCGTCTCCTCGGTCCCGCCGAATACGGAAAAGACCCTTTTCCTCGCGATGGCGTCAAGCTCATCGATAAATACTATGCACCCGCCGTAACCGTAGGCAAGCTCTCTTGCCTTCTTGAAGAGCCGCCTCACCCTCGAGGCACCGACTCCGACGAATATCTCGACAAACTCGCTTCCGGACATCGCCAGAAACGGCAGGCCCGTCTCGGTCGCTATGGCCTTTGCCATATAAGTCTTGCCGCAGCCCGGGGGGCCTATCATCAGGATTCCGCGCAGTATCTTGCCGCCGATCTTTTTTACGCGGGCCCTGTCCTGTATCAGCTGGACCACCTCCCTGGCCTCTTCTTTTACAATGTCCATGCCTATGACATCAGACCATTTTATGTTAACGAGTTCTCCATGAATCTTGGATTTTGAGATCTTCGCAAGGCCGCCCTGCATAAACATCGTATACATGAACACAAATATGGTCGCGTTCAACGCCACCATGATAAGGTTGATCGGCATGGTCGCGAGCGTTATGTTCCTGTAGAATGATTCGAGCGACATAAGCCCCCACACCGCAAGTATGCCTACAAATATTACAGCAAGCATAATCGCAAATCTTATCCAGTACATCTTCCAGTACATCTTCCATTTTCTTGGCAACATTTTTTGTCTCCTCGTTATAGCATCGTTTAGTTTGCGAGCTTCTTCAATTCTGCGTCCAACTCTTCTACCGCACGCTCATACTCTTCCTTCTTCGGCGCGATACCGTGCCATTCCACTTTATTTTCGACGAATGACACGCCTTTGCCCTTTACCGTATGGGCAATGACCATGGTGGGCATACCCTTCGTTCTATCGGCCTCATCCAGGGCATCCATGATCTTTTCCAGATCGTGCCCGTCGGTCTCTATGGTATTCCACCCGAATGCATTCCATTTATTTATATATGAGCCCATATCTTTAACCTCACAGCAGAAACCGTCTATCTGGAGTTTATTATAGTCTATTATGCCGCATATATTATCTAATCTGTAATGAGCGCCCGTCATAGCGGCCTCCCACACCTGGCCTTCGTTGGTTTCGCCGTCTCCCATAAGGCAGTAGACTTTTATGCTTAATTTATCGAGACGCGCGGCAAGGGCCATGCCATTAGCTATAGAAAGCCCCTGTCCGAGAGAACCGCTCGATATCTCTATGCCCGGCAGGCCCATCTGCGGATGGCCTTGCAGCTGGCTTCCAAGCTTGCGCAGCGTCCAGAGTTTTTCCTTCGGAAAATAACCTTTATGCGCAAGCACCGCATAAAGGGCGGGGCATGCGTGTCCTTTTGAC
This sequence comes from Candidatus Omnitrophota bacterium, assembly GCA_030691985.1. Lineage (GTDB taxonomy): Bacteria > Omnitrophota > Gorgyraeia > 2-01-FULL-45-10 > 2-01-FULL-45-10 > JAUYDB01. The sequence continues at coordinate 3,023 of JAUYDB010000231.1, forward strand.
AACAAAAATCTGTCGCGATTCTTGAGGAGCGGATCCGCGGGATCGTTCTTCATCTTGTAATAATACAGAGCAAGCAATATCTCAACGATAGAAAGGCTGCCTCCGGTATGCCCCGAGCCGGCCAGCGCCAGCATCTTGATTATGTCTTTTCTTATCTCAATCGCCTTTTTCCGCAATTCTAAAATATTCGGTCGCGTCATGTCGCCTTGATATAGTAGCAGTAATTTAACTCTTTTTAGCGGATAGCGTTTAGCGTATAGTTTTTTTGTTTTTCCTATACGCTATCCGCTACACGCTATACCCTAAACTCGCTGTTTGACTCTAAAAGAAACTCATAGATCATAGACGATGGAATTTTTTCCCTACGAGCTATCACCTATGACCTATGAGTTACGAGCTGTTAGCTACGCCTATCTATCCCTCTTTTTATGGCGATCTCTTCTCATTCTTTTTTTTCTCTTATGTTTCGCCATTTTCGCTCTTTTGCGTTTTCTACCGCAAGGCATGGTCGCTCACCCCCTCGTGAAGTAATCCGATTCTTTTTAGCGTATAGCGTGTAGCGTTTAGCGTATAGTTTTTTTGTCTTTCCTATACGCTATCCGCTACACGCTATACGCTAAACCTGTTGGCTGACTCTAATATATTACTTTATTCAAAGGGTACTCAATTATCCCCTGCGCTCCCGCGCGCTTTAACTCAGGGATAAGATACTTTACGACCTTCTCATCTATTATCGTATCTACGTCAAGCCACTCCGGATCGGAGAGATGAGAGATCGTCGGTTTTTTCATCGACGGCAATATGGCAAGGACCTCTTTTAAGTCCTTCTTCGCGACGTTCATCTTCAAACCCACCTTCTCTTCCGCCGCGATGGCGCCTTTTAAAAGAAGCGCCAGGTTCTCGATCTTGTTTCTCTTCCACGGAATCATCCAGCTCTTGCGATTCGCTATGAATTGCGTCGTTGACTCGCAGACCGTCGCCACTTCCCGTAATTTATTCGCCCGCAAGCTCGAGCCTGTCTCCGTCACTTCGACTATAGCATCCACGCCTATGACCACCTTCACTTCAGTAGCACCCCAGCTGAACTCGACTGACGCCCTGACCTTATTATCTTTAAGATATTTTTTAGTCACATTTACGAGTTCCGTGGCGACTTTTTTACCGTTTAAATCCTTTACTGTCTTTATCTTAGACTCCTGCGGAACCGCCAAAACCCATCTCACGGGCCTCATGCTCTGTTTCGCGTAGATAAGATCCGCGACCTTCACCACCCTGGATGAGTTCTCCATTATCCAGTCATTCCCGGTGATCCCGATGTCCAATATCCCGTCTTCCACGTACTTAGACATCTCCTGCGCCCTGAATAATATAACCTCTATCTCATCATCATCTATCGATGGAAAATAAGACCTCTCGCTTATGCCGATATAAAAACCGGCCTTCTTGAACATCCTCACAGTCGCTTCCTGGAGGCTGCCTTTTGGTATCCCGAGTTTAAGCTTCAAGCCTTTGCTCTTGGTTTTCATATTTTATCTATCGCCTTTTTGTCCTTTCCTAATTATAACGGCGGCATCTCTCTTTTATCCTCGTCTTGGGATTTATGGACCGGGATCTCCTGACCTTAATCGCGCTTTTAGGTCCCCTCCTCATGTTTGTTTATTCTACATAATATTATGATTAATGTCAAGGACGAGAGTAATTTACATACTGCCAATCTTCGGGATCGTAATTGACTATTTTAAATATATATTTAAAATAGCTTGACTTTTTTAAATAGATAGCGTAAACTTACATGCATGATAGACAGATGGTTGTATACAATCGCGTTCTCGGAAGATTGGGGCCGGCAGATGAGATTCATCACGGGCCCGCGCCAGTCAGGTAAAACCACGCTCGCGAAATTAAAACTTAAAAACGAAAACAGCGAAAATCTCTACTACCTATGGGACCTGAGGTCGGTAAGAAACAGATACAAGACCAATGAACTCTTCTTTACTTCGGACAAGCCGCCATCTGATAAAAAATCATGGGTCTGTTTTGATGAGGTCCACAAAATGCCTAAATGGAAGAATATCCTAAAAGGCATATATGACTCATCTTATGAAAAATATAATTTCATCGTTACGGGTTCCGCCAAATTTGATATTTCAAAAAGGGCCGGCGACAGCCTTTCCGGAAGGTTTTTTGTATTCCACCTATTCCCTGTATGCCTTGGTGAATTAACACGCAGCTCTAACCTTCCACTTTCGGCGCCGTCATCAGCTAAAGCGTTTATCGAAAAAAGACTCGATAATTCGGTAAGGCATGACGACGGGTTGTCGCTGTTGATCGAATACGGCGGCTTTCCGGAGCCGCTTGCCAGACAATCAAAAAAGTTTCACGCTAAATGGTCTCGAGATTATCTGGATACGGTTATAAAGGAAGACGTAAGCCCCCTTACCCGTATTATGGATAAAGAGAGCCTGTATGATTTATACAGATTGCTGCCTGAAATGGCCGGCAGCCCTATATCCGAATCTTCCCTGGCATCGCATCTTGAGATCAGCTCTCCTACTATAAAAAATTATCTCAAAAGATTGGAAGACTTTTACCTCGCTTTCAGGATATACCCTTATTCTAAAAATATAAAACGATCCTTGCTCAGGGCATCCAAATGCTATCTCTATGACTGGACGCGAATCAACGACGCGGGTAAAAGATTTGAGAATTATCTTGCCGTTGAGTTAAGGACGCTTATAAATTTCTGGATGGACGCGTCAAGTGAGCAATATTCTATTTTTTACATACGAAACAAGGAAAAGCAGGAAACGGATTTTGTCATATTAAAGGAAGATAAGCCGTGGCTTCTTATCGAATCAAAATATAGCGACGGGCAAATTCCGCGGCACCATCTTGAGACTCAAAAGATGCTCGGTGATATTCCTCTGGTTCAGGTATGCAGGGAAGAAGGTGTCTCGGCCCTTCAGAGCAAAAACGCCTACCGTATTTCCGCTTCACGAATCCTCGGTTAATCATACCCGCCTCCAATTCTGTAAGATCTTACTCTGTGGGGGGCTATTCGGTTTAGAGGGACGTTCGCCAAGGATACTGTTGAAAAATGCCTTTTTGACGCGGATATACGCGGATTAGAAACGGATAAACACGTTTTCCGACGCGAACGTCGGAGTTTGTTTAGGCGGTTTAGGGGGACGTTCCCCAAGGGGACACACTAACATGTCAATAGGGGTCCGTTTCATGTGGAGCCACATCTCTTAGACACGAGAACTGGCTCCGGGAGAAACGGATCCAGGAAACCGGGACCCAGGAAACCGTAAATCACCGTTATCATAATAACCTTTTACTTTGATCTTCAGCATCTCTCTTTTCAGGCCGCTCATTTTATCACCTCAAATATTAATTCCCAAAACTTCTCCGCGCCGAATAATATTATTTTATTTTTTAATATTTCTTTTCCAACATTATGTTCTTTATCTTTTAGCATTGACAGCAGGCTTGCCGGTTCAGAAACAAGGGGATTTATATCCATACCGAATCCCTTTGATAACGCGACGCATTCCATTTCAATAGGTTCGTCATATTTTCCCTTCGAAGGCGCAAGGATAAATAGGTCCATGTCGCTTTTTTTAAAATCCGCGCCTCTGGCTAAAGAGCCGAATAAAACAACGCTAAGCAAATTAAAATCCATTTTCCTGGTCAGCTCTGATAAAAGCTTCTCGACAACAAAAAATACTTTATCCTTTTTCTATAAAAATTCACTTGATATTTCGTTCGATATTTTAACAAAAGCCGTTTTTACTTCGGGGTTATTATAATTCGGCTTACAACACTTTCGATTTGATTGCTTATCTACAATGATGATACCCCTCTTTTGCAAATCCTCGACCTGGCTATATACATAGCTGTAAGAAACCTTTGTCTTTTTTGCCAGTTCATTTATAGTAAATACCCCCGTGACGTCGTTATAGAAAATTTTTAGTATTTTTTCTAACATGGGTAATTCCTCTGTTATCAGTTACGGTGATAATCTTATCAATATAACTGATAATAGTTATCTCATTTAGTGATTTTAGAGTAATTTTTAGGCCGCATTCCTAATTTAACGCTTGAATAATATTGTGTTATAAAATATAATCTTATCTGTCAAAGATCGGAGGATTGGGATGCTGAAACTATTCAGGCACAAGAATTTCGTGAAGATAGTTCTGTGGGGGCTGCTGATACTGATACTGCCGGCTTTCGTATTTTGGGAAATGGGCAGCCTAAGCCGCTCAAAAAAGGCCTCGGCCTGTGTAGGTAAAATAAACGGTAAAAAGGTCTCCTTTGACGAATTCGCCAATTCCATTACAAGCGTCCGGTGCCAGGTATTGTTAAGATATTATAACGCGCCGAAGGTCTTAAATTCCTTATTCAAGGACAAGCCGTTCATAGGAAGGCTTGCATGGGACAGGCTGATAATGTTAAAAGAGGCCAAGAAGTGTAATATGAAGGCCGCCGATAAGGATGTCATAAATCATATAAGGTCGCATCCGATATTTTTAAGGGACGGCAAGTTCGATGAAAAATTTTATGCCTACCTTCTGAGAAACAATATAGGCCTCGATCCGAGAAAATTCGAAGAGCAAATGAGGGAAAATATCGTTATTAACATGTTAAACGAATCTCTTACGAAGGACATAAAGGTAACGGATGAGGAGATAAAAGAATCTTATAAAAAGGAAAATAAGAAGTTCAAAATATCATATTGCCTGTTTCCTTTGCGTGATTTTCTGGACAAGGCGAAAGTAGACGATAAAGAGGCGGCGGATTATTACGATGAGCATAAAGAAGAGATTCTCCTCCCCGCGAAAGAAGGCGATTCGAATCAAGCGCCCAGGATCGCGAGTTTTGATAGCGCAAAAGACACCATCAAGCGGGCCTTGTCCGAGAGTAAGGCGAGGGGCATGGCGCTTGAACGCGCCGAAAAAGAGCGCGGGAAGATCGTAGAACTTATTAAGAAAGATGGGGAGTCTTTTGAAAAGGCGGCCGAGAAGTTTGGCATTAAAGCGAAAGAAACACGGATCTTTACGAAGTCTGATTATCTGGAGGATGTAGGAGACGCCGCTCTTTTAGCCAAAACGGCTGCGGATCTTAATGAAAGCGAGATATCGAGCCCTGTCGTAACGGAGATGGGCGCGCTGATATTCAGGGTGACCGGGACCGAAGACTACGATGAAGAAAAGTTAAAAAAGGAAAAAACCGAATATTCGAAAAAGATATTAAATAATAAGAAGGAGAAATTTCTGGAAAAATGGCTGCTGGAACTTGAACTTAAAACAACACTTGATATAGATTTGAAAGATTACGAGAAATATTATAGGTAAGGGAGTGCCTTCGTATAAGAAAATGGGGGGACACTCATTTTTATCAATAAAAACTGTGTAAAAATGGGCGCCCCCCTATTTCCCGGTACCCTCACACATTCCCAAGATACACGTATTTGAGCTTTTCCTTGGCTATCTTTTCCGCTCTCTTTAGCGACTCCACAGGCGTCGGCGCCAGATCCATCTTGTAGCATGGAAAATACCTGGAGAAGTGGAGCGGGATTTCCGGCCCCAGGTTATCTGAGACCCAGCTTACCAGTTTCTTTACCTCTTCGGGTGAATCATTCATACCCGGGATAAGCAGCGTTGTAAGCTCTACATGGCAGGATTTGACCGACCTTTTTATCACATCCAGGACCGGTTTAAGCCTTCCCTTGCACACTTTTTTATAAAATTCTTCATCGGCTGACTTAAGGTCTATATTCATTGCGCCGATATACTGAAGCATCTCTTCGAGCGGCTCCATATTCACAAACCCGTTTGTGACAAGCACATTCTCAAGGCCGTTCTTCCTGGCCAGCTTCGAGGTATCCAGCACAAATTCATACCAGATAAATGGCTCATTATATGTATATGCTATTCCGAACGATTTAAGTTCTCTGGCCTTTTGCACAACCTCTTCGGATGTTATGTCGCTCGCGGGGGCGTCGAGAACCTGCGATATATGCCAGTTCTGACAAAAATCGCAATGAAAATTACATCCCCTGGTTCCCAGAGAGAGAATATATTCGCCGGCGTGATAACGGTAGAGCGGTTTCTTTTCGATCGGGTCGAGCGCTATGCCGGTAGTTTTGCCGTATACTTCGCTAAAAAGCGTCCCACCCTTATTTCGTCTTACGCCGCACGCGCCGGTAAGGCCATCGGATACAGTACATTCGTAAGGGCAAAGACGGCATCGGACCTTCTTCTCTTCGAGTTTTTCGTAATAGAGAGCTTCTTTCATCTCGCAGTCATAAAATTTTATGGGCCCTGCCGCTTAGCTGGAAATTTTTTAAGCCTCAATTCTCTTATGGACACCAGGCCAGGGCCTTTCGCCTAATTTTACTATCATGCAATTCAAGGTTTATATATCTATTTCGGTTTGTTTTGTTCTTGTCTATACGATGCTCTTAATAGTTCTAAGGTAGTGCAACCTTAGCAAAATTTATACGGCTCAAGGCCCGTGGCCTTGTGTCCATGCAGCCAGAAGCTTAAAAAATTTCCGCAGTTCTCTTCATTAAATTTTTCATCCTGCCAGGGGCAGATATCGACAGGATAAGTGTTGAATGGCCTTATGGCCATGGGGGTTAAGCCGTATAAATTTTGTTAACTATGCTTTACCCCAAAACTTTTATGACCATTATATCCATAGCAGATGTAAGCTTAAAATAACAAAACCAAAAGGATTTATTCCTTGATAACAAAATTAGGCGAAGCCCCCTGGCCATAAGGCCAAGAGAGGCTTTAAGCCGGTCAATCTGCCCTATCGGCTTTAGATGAAAAATTTTCCATTTCATAAATTATTGCTCTCAAAATCCGGCAGTGTGATATAATTAAGGCATGAAGCCTAGAAAAGCGGTTGCCAAGCAAGCTGTGCCCATGCCTTTTTTTGAAAATGCGAACATAAAACTTCTGGTCGTTTTGCTCGCGCTTGCCGTTTTGGCCGTTTACGCGAACGCGGTCTCCGGAACATTTGTCTGGGACGACCAGACCATAGTCGTAAGGAATGAGGCGATAAAAAGCTTTGATAATATACCGTTTATATTCACGCATGAATTTGGCGATATGGTCAATTACAAAGGCAACATATACAGGCCGATGCAGGAACTTTCTTATATGCTGGATTATTTTTTATGGGGCATGGATTCAATTTTTTTTCATCTGGCCAACATAATACTGCAGATAGGATGCGCTCTGGCGTTATTCTTTCTGGTTATAAAAGTTAGCGCCTCGAAATTCATCGCGTTTTTTACCGCGCTTATTTTCGGAATCCATCCGATAAATACGGAGGCGGTAACCTATATCTCCGGCAGGAGCGACCCGCTTTATTTTTTCTTTCTCCTCGTCTCTTTTATATTCTATTTGAAATTTAAAGAGATTGCTTCGCCCCCTGCGGGGGCTTGCAATGACATGAGAGAGGCGGGGGCTTGCAATGACAAAATAGGAGGCGGGATTTTCAAAAAGGCCGTATTTATATCTTCTTCCTTACTGTTCTTTGCCCTTTCTCTTTTATCGAGGGAGACGGCAATGGTGTTTCCTTTTGTCCTGGCCGCATATGAGATGTTCGGCTTAGACAACAAAAGAGAAAGAAGTTTTTATCCGATAGCCCCGTTCCTGGGGATTTTAATAGCATATCTTTTATTCAGATCTCTTGTCGTGCATATCGGTTCCGGCCAGGGCGCTCTGCCGGACTTCGGCTCGGCCATTTTTATCAATTCTAAAAGCATCGTAAAATACCTGGCGCTTCTCATCGCGCCAATCAACCTTCACATGTGGAATGTTACGGATATTTTAAAGGAAACGGCCCGGAGCCAATTCATCTTTAATATTATAATATTGGCTGCCCTGGCCGCGTCAGTTATATTTGCCTCGCGAAAGAATAAAAAAATGCTTTTCTGGTTTTCCTGGGTTTTTGATATTTCTTGCCCCGCATCTTAACATCGTAAAACTTAACGCGCCATTTGCGGAGCATTGGATATTTTCGGCGTCGGCAGGCATATACGCGATAATAGGCGGCCTTATTTTTGATATGGCGTGTAAGAGTAAAACTGCCGGCGTGACAGCATGCGCTATTTTATTCACAGCATTTTTATATTTTTCAATTCTAACAATATCACGGAATGCTGAATGGAAAGACGAGCCTGCGCTATACAATAATACCTTGAAATACGCAAGGTTTCCGAAGGTCCTTTCAAATCTGGGCGTTTATTATGAGATTAAGGGCGAATACGATAAGAGCGTAAAAGCTTACACTGAAGCTTTGGATCTCGCTCCTAATGTGCCTCTTTACCATAATAATATCGCCATAGTTTATGAGAAGATGAATAATATAAATATGGCCGTGAAACATTTAAAAAGGTCGTTAGAGATCGATCCCGGCCAGCCTAAAATAATAGAGTTTTTGAAAGATTTGGTTAGCGGGTAAGAAAAAAGGGAGGGGGTGAGTTCATGGCTATTTACAAGAAGTCGCTCCTTGCGGCGCTTATAATTTGTCTTGCGGTATATATAGCGTCAGCCCGAGACATGAAAGAGGCCGTCGCGGAGACCGTCAATGGAACTATAATAGACAATATGTGCGCCACTACCCAGAATCCGGCGACTTTGGACAGTTTCGTTGCGCGTCACACCAAGGGATGCGCCCTTATGCCGCAATGCGCGGCAAGCGGTTATTCAATATACTCCGGAGGCCGGCTTATGAAGTTTGACGGGCCGAGCAGTGTTGAAATCGAAGAGTTTTTAAGAGAGGGCGGTAGCCTTAATGTCACTGTCGAGGCCGCCGCAGGCGCAGAGGGTTTGGGGCTGGTTTCGATAAAAGATCGGGAGTGAAAAGCTTTCAGCTGTCAGCTAAAATTATAAAGCGCAGATGTGCCTCCTGGCAATTTGTTTGACAATACTATAACGCGCCTGTAAAATAACCATATATGGAAAAAAATATAGAAAAACAATTAGAGCTTATCAGGCGAGGCGCGGTTGAGATAATCCAGTTTGATGAGCTAAAAAAGAAACTTGAGCGCGCTATCAAGACAAATATGCCATTGGTTGTAAAAGCCGGTTTCGATCCTACCGCGCCCGATATCCATCTCGGGCATACGGTATTATTAAGGAAGATGCGCCATTTCCAGGACATGGGGCATAAGGTTATTTTTTTGATCGGTGATCACACGGCCATGATCGGCGACCCTTCAGGGGTATCAAAGACACGGCCTCAGCTCAGCCGCAAAGAGGCGGAAGACAACGCAAAAACATATGAGAGCCAGATATCGAAGGTTCTTGACGCAAAGAAGCTCGAGATACGTTTTAATAGCGAATGGCTCGGCAAGATGGATATAGTCAAGACGGGCGAGCTGATGGCCCGCTATTCCGTTCAAAGAATGCTCGAGCGCGATGATTTTTCAAATCGCTATAAGCAGCAGAAGAATATCACCATGCTTGAATTTCTCTATCCGCTCCTTCAGGGATACGATTCGGTGGCCTTGAAGGCAGATGTCGAACTTGGAGGAAGCGACCAGAAATTTAATCTATTGGTCGGACGCGATATTCAGGGCGCTTATGGCCAGGAGCCGCAAGTAGTTATTACCATGCCGCTCCTCGAGGGCCTTGATGGTGTTCAGAAGATGTCCAAATCGCTGGGGAATTATGTCGGCATAAACGAGCCGGCAAAAGAGATATTTGGCAAGCTCATGTCGATATCGGATGAGCTTATGTATAAATATTATGAGCTCCTGACCGACGAGGATACAAAGAGTATCAATGCCGATGTTAAGTCCAATAGGCTTCATCCTAAAGAAGCGAAGGTAAAATTGGCAAGAATTATCACCGCTCAATATCACGGAGAGAGAGAGTCCGACAGGCAGGCCGAAGAATTTGACAGGGCGTTTAAAGACAAAGGCTTTCCGCGGGACATCGAACTCACCGAGGTTTCAATCAATTCCGATAAGGCTCCCGTAATCGCCGTCCTTTTCGACCACGCCAGGATGCTTGCGAGCAGGTCAGAAGTAAAGCGCAAAATTCAAGAAGGCGCTGTCGAAATCGACGGCTTAAAAGTTAGAGACATCAATATGGAGCTTAACATCGGCAAAGAGCACAAGATCCGTGTTGGCAAAAGATTCGCGAGGATCATATTGATAAAGAAACCAGATTGAGTATTAAGACCCATTTTGTTTACTTGCTAAAAAAATACAAAAAAACTGTTGACAATATTTTAAAATATGGTATAGTTCATAACTACCTAAGGCACTGAAGGCAAAAGTGATATTTGCGGATAACAGGGTCTTTGGACAAAGGAGAAGGGTTGATTACTTCACCTTGATAATTTTGGGATAAAATAGTAAATTAGGGATGTGCTAAAAGGCGTCGTCTCGATGCCTTTTTTATTTGCTCTTTTACAAACGAGTTTTAAGACCGACCAAGCCCCTCGCAATATTGGAAATATCTTTTTGCGGGGATAGGCCAAGATTGAGCTCTTTTATTTTTCTTTGGAGAGTTTGATCCTGGCTCAGAGTGAACGCTGGCGGCGTGGATTAGGCATGCAAGTCGAACGATCCAGCCGTCTTCTTTGATGGGGCAACTCATTGGAGAAGATACTGGATAGTGGCGAAAGGGTGAGTAATACGTGAGCAATCTTCCTTCAAGTGGGGAATAACTCTGCGAAAGCGGGGCTAAAACCGCATAAGACCACGGCCGGGCATCCGGTTGTGATAAAAAGCGGGGACCGTAAGGCCTGTTGCTTGAAGATGAGCTCATGTCCTATCAGCTTGTTGGTGAGGTAACGGCCCACCAAGGCTTTTGACGGGTAGCTGGTCTGAGAGGATGGTCAGCCACATTGGGACTGAGACACTGCCCAGACTCCTACGGGAGGCTGCAGTCGAGGATCTTTTGCAATGCCCGAAAGGGTGACAATGCGACGCCGCGTGTGCGATGAAGGTTTTCGGATCGTAAAGCACTGTCGGCCGGGAGGAATCTCTGGAGGCTTAATAAGCCTGCAGGGTGACAGTACCGGCAGAGGAAGCCACGGCTAACTCCGTGCCAGCAGCCGCGGTAATACGGAGGTGGCAAGCGTTACTCGGATTGATTGGGTGTAAAGGGCGTGTAGGCGGTGCGCTAAGTCGAATGTGAAATCCCTTGGCTCAACCAAGGAATTGCATTCGATACTGATTTGCTTGAGCGACAGAGAGGAACGCGGAATTCCCGGTGTAACAGTGAAATGTGTAGATATCGGGAGGAACACCAGTGGCGAAGGCGGCTTTCTGGACGTTTGCTGACACTGAAATACGAGAG
>JAUYDB010000256.1 GCA_030691985.1 Candidatus Omnitrophota bacterium
TTCCTCTCCCCCGAAGGGGGAGAGGATTAAGGTGAGGGGGAAATCGCGCCAATTTGGACAGCTATGGGACACAATACCTATTTCTCTCGAGATAGATTGTGGAGAAATAGGTATTGTGTCCCCCGATTTCCCCGCGCGCGCCACCCGTAAAAATTTCTATTACTATATCACAGCGGCCTTCCGCCGTCAAGCGATTAGTCCTACGCCTTTTTCTCGTCCGTCTTCATCTCCTCGATTTGAAGATTGGGATCCTCTATGATACGGATGGACTTCCTGAAACGTCTTTCAAGAGGCTTCACCATATTCTTTTCCGGATTTGAGACATAAAGCGCGACTTCGGGGTTTAACGATATAAAGACATCTCTGGACCTCATATCCTGTAAGGCGCGTTCGAGCTTCCTCATGAGCTCTATAGACACTGTAGATATGGACTTGACTATGCCCCTCCCGTGACAATAAGGGCATTTTTCGTAACTCTTGGATTCGATGCTTTTGCGAACGCGCTGACGCGTCATCTCGACAAGCCCGATGCTCGAGATATTGAGTATGTTGGTCTTGGCCTTATCGCCCTCGAGATGCTTCTCCAATGTTTTAAAGACGGTCTTCCTGTGGGCGGGATACTCCATGTCAATAAAGTCTATTATGATAATACCTCCCAGGTCGCGAAGCTTAAGCTGTCTCGGAATCTCCTCGGCCGCTTCGAGGTTGGTCTTAAAGACGGTGTCTTCCAGATTTCTTTTACCGACAAATTTTCCGGAATTGACGTCAATGGCAACGAGGCTTTCGGTCTGGTCGAATATAAGGTACCCCCCGCTCTTCAACTGAACTATCCTGTCGTAGATTTTAGCTATCTGTCTTTCGATGTCAAATTTCTCAAATAGCGTTACCTTATCGAAGTAGAACTTAAGCCTTTGCCTCAGATGAGGCGCCAGGATCCTCAAAAATCTGGAGATCCTCCTGAAGTCGTTTTTCGAGTCTATCTCCAGTTTCGAGACGTCGTTGGTGAACATGTCTCTTGCCACCCTTAATATTATATCGTACTCCTGGTGGAGTAATTGCGGCGGTTTTGCGCGCTTTGCCCTGATCTTAATATGATTCCATAAATTCAGAAGATACCTCGACTCCCTCATGAAATCCTTCTGGCTGACGCCCTGGGCCGCGGTCCGCACTATGAACCCTATGTCCTTCGGAAGCTGAAGCTCCTCGAGGATCTTCCTGATCCTGTCCCGCTCCTCTCTCGACTCTATCCGCTTGGACAACCCTATGTGATTGTCGAACGGCATGAGGACAAGAAACCTGCCCGGGATACTGACATGAGCCGTAAGCCTGGCGCCTTTGGTGCCGATAGGCTCCTTCACAACCTGCACCAATACTTCGTCGCCTTTTTTCAAAAGCTGGGCGATCGACGGAAGCGACCTCTGTTTTTCCACCCTCTCTATCTCGTCTTCGTCGGTTCCCTCACCGTTCAGTTTCTCATAGCCTGCCCCGCCGGCCACCACGTCGGATACATACAAAAATCCGTTCTTCGCAAGGCCCATGTCCACGAAAGCCGCGCCCATGCCGGGAAGAACGGATTCAACCCTGCCTTTGTAGATATTGCCTAACAAATTTACGTAATCAGGCCGCTCTACATAGAACTCTTCCATGTGCTTGTCTAATAAGACAGCCACGCGTTTTTCATGATGCGTTATGTTTATGAATATCTCTTTAAGCATGCTTTTAGCAATACTCTCCTTTCGCGCTCGTTATCATTACACCGTCCGGTAATTTTTCGTTTATAGACTTAATGAAATTTTCCGGCTGTATTTGCTTTGCCATATAAAATATCGCCTCCTCTTGAGAGCTCTCCACTCCTAACTTCAAAGCCCTCGATATGCTTATCTTGAGATGCGGGCTGAAACCCTGGGTTATGGCAACCGGCAACCCTGCCCTGCGCGACGCCCTCTGGAACGCGCGCATTAAATCAAGGTGCGACACGAACCGCATATCACCTTTTTTTGAGAAAGTAACCTTCATCCTGCTCATCATCTTTATTTTACGAAATGGCGGAGGTCTTTAGAATTTCTTCTTAAGCCGCTTTTTGCTTCCCTCATCCTTGCCTCGCGTTGCCGTCTGCGTCGCCGTGTACATGGGGACATAGGCCTTGTTTGAGCTGGGAAGGTCTTTTATCTTCTTATCCGCTGTCATCAGATTGACCGTTATGAAGAAGATGAGCTCTGTCTTCTGCTTAACAATCTCTTTCTTCGTGAATAAGAGGCCGAAATACGGCACATCGCCGAATATATCGCCCAGGAAAGGAAGTTTTTTGCGCGTATCGACATCATTCTCTTTTATCAGGCCCCCTATGAATATCGTATCGCCGTCCCGTATCATGATCTGCGTCTTCGCTTTGCGGGTGGAAAAGACCGGCGCCACCACGCCGCTCGCCCTATCGAGAGTGTCATACCGCAAAAGGTCGCTTATCTCAGGGGCAAGGTCAACCACTATCTCTCTCTTATCGTTTACATGCGGCGTGACTTTAAGTATTATGCCAAGTTCTTTGGCTTCATAACCGGTTATCCCCATTTTTCCGGTCTCGGAGTTTCTCTCATATGTGGGCAGACCAAGCGTTTGACCAACGCTAATGGAGGCCTCGCTGTTATTAAGGGTCGCTATTCTGGGGTTCGATACTATATCCGTATTAGCCCTCGATTTTATCAACTCAAGCACGACCTTAAATTCCGAAAAGTCCAATGTGCCAAAAGTAAACTGGTCTTTCAAGGCGTACGGGAAACTGAATACGCCGCTCGCCCCTGTAGGAAATTCGGCGGAGGTATCGGTTATTGTCGCTCCGCCTAGCCCTACAGTTGTGGACTGGGGAGACGCTGTCTGCACCTGCGGGAAATACGCCTGGCCCTCACCTGACTTTGTGTTAAACGGCGTTTTAAACGCTTCGAACGGGAGCGTGGTCGGCCGCTTGGCGCCCACCGCGCTTACCTTTACATTCCAGTCTATGCCAAGCTTCTCGCTATCATCTAAAATAGTCTCTATCACCCTTGCCTCTATAAGCACCTGGTCGGTCTTCTTATCAAGCTTTTCTATTATTTGGGCGATCTTATACAGGTTTGTGGGGATGTCCGTTACCAGGACGGTGTTCGTCCTTTCGTCATACATGACCCTTCCCCTGTCGCTCACTATATCCTTAATGGAATTCACGACGTCTTTAGACTTTCCATAATTAAGGGCGATGGTCTGCGTGGCCAGCTCTTCCTGTTTCAACTTATCTATGGTAACAACCCTTATTATGTCCCCCTCCCGCTCGTAAGCAAAACCATAATTTCTGACTATTATATCGAGCGCGACATTCCACGGTTTATTGGTCAATTTTAAATCCACGACACCCTTGACATCAGGGGCAGGGACTATGTCAACACCAGAAACTTCGGCTATATACGTAAGAACAGTCCTTATATCCGCGTCTTTAAAGTTCACTGTGACATTACCCGGATCAACGGGCGCAATTTCCACCTCGGCATTCACGGCTTCCGGCTCCGGGGCTGTATCCGATTTTGGTTCTTCCGTATTCTTGAGTTGTTGAGCGCCGGATGCGGCCTCGACCTTAGGCGTCTCATTCGCCGCGCCTATCCCTTGAGTGTTTTGCGGCTCGGCTGTATTCATGGGCGCGCTTTCGACGGCGGCAGCCGCCGGAGGCTTCTCCTTATCGCCTGCTTGCGCCAGGGCCGGTGCGGAGAAAAATGATAAGATTAAAATCGCGATTATTACGATCGACGGCGGAACCGAAAATATGAGCCGGCAAAAGCTACGATTCGTTCTATCAATCACTCTTTCCTCCCCCCTCCCTTTTCGGGCAACTTTATATTATAGGCCTGGCCGCTCATTAAAAGCGTCACCATGCTATCCGTGATCTTCTTAACCTCGACTGTTCCGGCTTTTTCATTCTCCCTCATCATCCTTCCGTTTATGATAGCTATCCTTTTCCCTTTGGATTCAGACGCTATCCCCTCCAACATGAGATCATCGACCGATTCCACGTCCTCAAGCTTTACGACGGCCGGTTTTTCAAAGCCGACTAACGGGATAAAGGGATCACGCCTGCCGCGCGATTCGTATCTGTAATATTCACAATTTACGGCGCATGCCATGCTGGATATTACGCCAAACGCGCCAATGATAACACGCCCTATTTTTAGAAACACTATATAACCATCCTCGTTGAGTCGAATCGACAAGTATTGCATTTAGCGGATAGCGCATAGTAGAGTCAGGTAAAGAGTTTAGCGTATATTTTTTATTTTTCCTATACGCTATACGCTACCCGCTATACGCTAAACGTATCGTCTGACATAAACGATATCACGGACTGTTCAGTAATATATAGGTTAGGATCAGAAGATCCACATCCTGTTTTTTTGGAATAGAGTTATTAGATCTTATCACTATGTCAGCGATCTTCATAAAACGGTCCGCGTATTCAAGCTTGGCCAGAAAATTTCCCAGCTCATGATAACCGGATTTCGCGTTTATCAGTATGGGCATCTCCTGATAAACCCGGCTTCCGTCGTTCGGGCCTTCTTCCGGCATTACCGGCGTTATGGCGACTATTTTAACATTCGAACCGCGCGCCATGTTTGAAAGGCTCTCGAGCAAAGCCGGTATCTCCTGCTCTACCGGCAGCATCTTTTCATAACGGGAAATTTTTTCCTCATAAGACGCTATGTCTATGACGTATCTCGGCATCCTCCCGATCTCTTCCTCGGTTTTTCTCAGATCATCGGACGTCTGTTTCATCCCGGCAAAGACTGCCGATACGCGCATTATTTGCGGCTTCAGCAAAAAATTTAAATACAGGATCAAGATAATAAGGGCTGATAAAATTACCAATATCCCTGCCTGTTTGGGATTCTTTTTAAGATATAAAAATATGTCTATCATGTATGATTAGCACCTCTATAAGTTAAAGCCCAG
>JAUYDB010000294.1 GCA_030691985.1 Candidatus Omnitrophota bacterium
TTCCGGGCTCTTGATCTTCGCGGCAGCGATTATCTTTTTAGCGTCTTTTTCCCCGGCAGCCCCCTCATTCTCCGCAGCGAAGACACAATATATCATGCATGATACTAACAAAAAAATTGGTATAAAAAATTTATTGGCTAAAGGACAGTTTTTCATATTTATGCCTTGGCCCGGCTGGCCTCACTCGAAGCCGCGGTCCTTTTCCCTATGAAAAATTGCAGCAATCTGTTTTTTATATCCTCTGCTATAATGTAGGTGCTCGGCACTATGAAAAGGGTTAAGATCGTGGAACTCGTAAGGCCGCCCATAACGGTTATCGCAAGAGGGCTCCACAGGTTGGATCCCTCTTGATTACTTATCGCCATGGGCAACAGCCCCAAAAGGGTCGTTATCGTGGTCATGAGTATGGGTCTCAACCTGTCCCTCGAGGCCAATATCACCGCCTTTACCGAATTTATCTTTTTGTTGCGCAGGGTGTTCGCGTGGTCGATCAGGAGTATGGCGTTATTCACGACTATGCCGCCAAGCATCATGAGCCCCACGAGGGCGCCCATGCCGACCGATTTTCCCGTTGAGTAGAGCGAAATTACGACGCCTATCAATGCCAGGGGGACGGAGACCATTATTATGAACGGCTGATAATAAGATTCGAATAGCGAGGCGAGCACAAGATAGATGAGTATGACTATCAGCCATATTATGGCGCGAAACTGTCTCTGCGTCGCCATCATAGTTGGATAATCCCCGCCTATCCTGTAATAATACCCTTCCGGAAGCTTTAAGTCGCTCATGGCCTCTCTGGTAAACCCGGCGGCTTTGTTCAAGGGTATCCTGCCTATATTGGCGCTGACGTGGACGGTCCTCGACTTGTTCTTTCTCCATATCTCGCTTGGCCCAAGGCCGTATTTGAAATCCGTGACCTGTTCGAGATAAAAATTATCATCATCCTTGTTTGTGAGAATAAGTTTATGAATGTCCTTGAAGGTCTTCCTGTACTTCTCGTCGAGCCTCGCTATGGTCTCGACCTCGCGCGTTTCCGTATGAAACAGGGTGGCGCGCAGACCCCGCATTTGCGCGTGCACGGTGTCAGCGATATCCGTGGCCGTCATATCAAATATGGCGGCCTTCTTCCTGTCCACCCTTAGATTGAGTTCGGGGCGGCCCTCCCTCATCCTGATCTTTGTATCGGTGAACCCTTTGACCGCGCCGAGTCTTGTGGCCATCGATATCGCTATCTCCCTAAGCGTATTGTAGTCATAACCGAATATCTCGAGG
>JAUYDB010000304.1 GCA_030691985.1 Candidatus Omnitrophota bacterium
AGACTCCTGCCTTGCCGCTTGGCTACCGCGCCGTTTTTAATCGATCGTGGTAATGTCCCGAAAGAGAGCTTTGATGTCGATAGGCTCATTTTAACTGGTATCGTTCGTGATCACGCCAAACACCTCTTAAAATGGGGTCTCTTAAAGATACTCTTTGGCGGGACAGACTCCTCCCTTAGACCTCTTGGGTACGTCGCCGTCAAAACATGCTCATTATCAACTTATCGATAGTATCCAGAAACCAGTAACCAGATCCCAGAATGAGTCTCAAGACTCGCCCTGGTTTCTATTCTCTGGTTTCTGGTTTATATTCTAAAACACCATTACACCCGCTTGGCTACCGCGCCTTTAACGCCCCGCGCTGATCCACTCCACAGAGCCGTTGATCCTGACCGCGTTCTTGCCGCGTCTTTTGTGGTTTGTATCGATGTCCTGCGCGATGATTTCTTTCGGCGATGAAACTTCTGTGAGGCCGGTTGTATAACTATAGTCCGGATCGCTCTTCTTCCCCGCCTTTTTGGTTGCCGGGCAGTCAAATACATTCGGGTCATCAACGTAATCAGGATATAAAGAATCTATGTCCGGGGGAAAAATGTCCTTATGGTCGGCGGCATACATGTGTAAGCCCAGGCTGATCTTCCTTAAATTATTAGCGCAGCTTATCCTGTTCGCCCGCGACTTTGCCATATGCACAAAAGGCCCAAGCGCCGCCATCACAAGTAAAAATATGGCGGCGACGATCGTGAGTTCGATAAGCGTGAATCCAGTCTTTTTGCTCATCTTTCGCCTCGTTATAGTAACGGTTATACGACGCTTTTTAGCGTATAGCGGGTAGCGTTTAGCGTATAGTTTTTATTTTTCCTATCCGCTAAACGCTATACGCTAAACTTGTTGTCTAACTTGAGTTCTGACACCTTATCAAGTATAACCCCTGCAAGCTCCCTCTTCGTCCTGTTTCTCAAGATGCTTTTGTTCCCGAACCTGTCAAGCATCAATATTTCCGTCGGGTTACGGCCGAACGGGCTCGTTTTCCCGCCAATTTTATTTGCTACCACCAGGTCCAGGTTCTTCTTTTTAAGCTTCTCCGCGGCATTGTCTGCCAGGCGTTCGGTCTCCAAAGCAAATCCGACCAAAATTTTCTTTTCCATTTTACCGAGGCCGCGCAAAATATCGGGATTTTCGACAAGTTCGAGCTTTTTATTTTTTCGGCCGCGTTTAATCTTCCGTTTAGACGGCGAAGCCGCCCGCCAATCGGAAACGGCGGCGGCCATTATAAGACAGTCGCATTTCTTGATATGTTTTTTTACGGCCCGCCCCATGTCAAGGGCGCTTTCAACTTCTACAACTTTCACTCCGGGAGGGGGTTCGGGGCACGCAGGGCCGCTTATGAGCGTAACCCGATGGCCTCTTTTTTTGGCCTCCCTCGCGATCTCATAGCCAAATACGCCTGTGGAATAATTCGATATGAACCGGACAGGATCTATCTTTTCGCGGGTCGAGCCTGCGGTGACAAGAAGAGACATCCTCCCCGAGCCGGGCCGCAACCTTGACTTCACAAAAGCCTCTTCGCTTCCTTTACGATCTCTTCCGCTCTGGCTATATGCCCGATCTCCACGCTCCCGCAGGCAAGATGCCCTTTAACCGGCCCTACGAATTTATAGCCCAGGCCTTTCAGTTTATCAATGTTACACCGGACTACCTTGTGGTTATACATTCTGTTGTTCATCGCCGGCGCTATCAGGACAGGGGCCTTTGTCGCGAATACCACACAGGACAAAATGTCGTCGCATATACCGTTTGCCAGTTTTCCTATTATATTCGCGGTGGCGGGCGCTATCAGGACAATGCTCGCCCTATCAGCCAAAGATGTATGCAATGGATTCCGGTCTTCGGGTGGTTCAAACATATCCCGGATCACCCTGTTCTCTGACAGGGTCTGCAGGGTAAGCGGCGTTATAAATTCCTGCGCCTCTTTCGTCAAGAGCACCTGAACGTCGAACGACTCTTTCTTGAGAAGGCTTATGATATCGCATGCCTTGTAGGCCGCGATGCTCCCGGTTATGCCAAGGATGACAAAGCCCTTTTCAATCTTCATTTTTCGCCCTTCGTTTATATGTGATCTTGCCTTCTATTATCTCTTTTAGCGCTATGTCCATAACTTTGGAATCCGGGTTCGTGTCGACAAGCTTCGCGGCGCCTTCGCCGAGCTCAATCGCCCTCGTGGAGGCGAGCACCACGAGCTTATATGCGCTCCCTGTCTTATTCAACAACTTATCTATCCCTGTATCCTGCTTATCGCGCCGATCCAAACCGTTTGCCCCCACTTTACGAGATAACTATATTTTTAAGTCTTTTATAGGCGCTGTCGAGGGTGTCATTTATTATCCTGTAATCATACCTGTCTTTATATGAAAGCTCCCGCCTGGCGTTCTTCAGCCGCTGTGCGATCGTTTCCGCATCGTCCGACATCCTTGAGTACAGCCGATTTTTCAACACCCTTATAGACGGCGGCAGTATAAATATGAGGACGCTATTCCGGCCATAAACCTTTCTCACTTTCATCGCGCCCTTCACATCTATGCTTAAAAGCACCGACCTCCCCTTCTTTAAGTTATCCTGTATAAATTTCCCGGGCGTTCCGTAAAGATGGCCGAAGTTCTCTTCGTATTCCAGAAATGTCCTCGACCTTATCATATCCTGAAAATATTTTCTGGAAACGAACCGGTAGTCGACGCCGTTTTTCTCCCCGGGCCGGGGAGGCCTCGTCGTCATAGATACAGAATTCACCAGATCGATGCTGTCGTCCAGCAATCTTCTGCACAGGGTTGTCTTGCCGCATCCGGAGGGCGCGGAGATCACAAATAGCTTCCCTCTGCCCGGGCAGGATTTACGCCTTGGCTTTACCATCACTCGAGGTTCTTCGCCTGTTCTCTGATCTTTTCTATCTCGCTCTTTATCTCTATGGCGTTCTTTGAGATCTTGAAATCGCTGGCCTTGGAGCCTATCGTATTTATTTCCCGATGCAGTTCCTGCGCTATAAAATCTATCTTCTTCCCCGCCTCGCCGCCGCCCGACAATGTCTTGTTTAGATTTGACAGGTGATTGTCAAGCCTTGTTATTTCTTCGGAGATGTCGCTCGATTTAGCAAATATCGCTACCTCTATTTCGAGCCTGCCCATATCTATGTCGCGGCCGCTCGTAAGGTCCTTTATCCTGTCGGCAAACTTCTTTTTGTATTCTTCTATATTGAGATACGATCTCGACTTTATTACGGAGAGCATCGTTCCTATTTTTTTAGCCCTCCTTGCGAGGTCCCGGCACAGTAAGGCCCCTTCTTTTCCCCTGTCAGCGACTAATCTACCCAGGGCGCTTTCCAGAGCCTCCTTTATCTTTGGCCAAAAACCCGCAAGATTTTCTTCGAAGGGCTCGTATGTCAGAACTCCCGGTAACGCCGCCAGGTCCTTCATGGCTATGTCATCCTTTAATCCCAGATATTTTTTTAAAGAGGCCAGCTCTTCGTAATAACGCTTCGCCGTCTTTCTGTTTATCTTTATCCTGTCGTCTTTCAGTATTGTTCCGTCGTATATGAGGTTTAAATTTATTTTCCCTCTACTAAGCCTGCGCAGGAGGATGTCTTTTATCGCGTCCTCGAAGGTGGATATGTTATTCGGAAGTTTGAGCGTAGCATCGAAGAACTTGTGGTTTATCGTCTTTATCTCTATGGTAATTTTTCCGTTTTTAAATTTGGCCTCTCCCCTGCCGAATCCTGTCATTGATCGTATCATTCTCACCTCGTTATAGATTAGAAACCAGATGCCAGTAACCAGATACCAGAATGAGCTTTAAAACTTTTTTGATTTCTGTACTCCGGTTTCTGGTTCTTTCTTACTTTCTGGTTTCTGTACTCTGGTTTCTGGTTACTTTATATTATTTGACTCAACCTACGCCCAAACGCGCCTTTCAACCTGCTCTTTAACCGTCTTCGTCGGATACAGCTCCGCTATGATCTCGTCGGGATTAAACCATAGCTTTATTTCACGCTCCGCTTCCTGCTCGTTTGTAGATGCGTGCATGGCATTTTCATATATACCTTTTGTCGTTATCCTGCCATATGCGCCCCTGATGGATACCGGATCCGCCTCTTCGGGATTTGTCGATCCGCATATGGCCCTTACCCTGTTTATGGCGTCCTCCCCCCAATAGACGAGCGCCATAACTTTCTTTTTGTGATATTCACCCATAAGATATTTTAAAAGCTCGTTGAAAAAAGGTTTGTCCTTAAGCAGTATATAATGCCGCTCGGCGAGCTCGCGGGATACCTTGATAATCTTCGCGGCAACTATATCGAGCTTGGTCTCGGAAAGCCTGGTCAGGATGTTACCTGTAAGCGATTTTTTTAATCCGTCCGGTTTTATCAAGACCAGCGTTTGTTGTGTCATGTCGTTCGCCTCATTGTAGCTGTGTTAGCTTTCAGCTTTTTTTGCTGATGGTTCGATTTCACTCACCATCAGCCCTGAGCAAAGTCGAAGGGCTGAAGGCTGACGGCTGAGAGCTGAAAGCTAAACATGGGTATTCCACTCTATTTTATAAACTCAGCGCTCTTTCGTCAAGGCTTTTTGCTCCCCCCCGGGCCTGCCCCGGGGACAGCATGTCAAGTATCCTGTTCAAATCTTCGTTAGAATAATATTCTATCTGGATCCTGCCGCGTTTTTTGCCGTGGAATATCCTTACGCGGGTGCCGAATATCTGCCGGAGCTGGCCCTCTATATCGACGACGTTTTGGTCCCTCCCCTGTCCCGGCCTCTTCGCTGCAAGGCCTTTTCTTGCCGCCAGCGCCTCGACTTCTCTCACGGACAGGCCTTTTTTAATAATGAGATTGCAGACCCTCAGCTGTTCGGTCTCTGTCAGAAAAGACAAAAGCGCCTTTGCGTGTCCTGCAGTGACAGCGCCTTTTGAAATGTGTTCCTGGACCTTCTTCGGAAGGCCGAGCAGCCTTATGATATTTGCTACCGTCGAGCGGTCTTTGCCAAGGACCTTCGCGATTCTTTCTTGCGTAAAATTAAAATCTGTTATAAACCTTTGAAACGCGTTCGCCGCTTCTATAGCATTCAGTTCCTCTCTTTGTATATTCTCTATCAGAGATAGCTCCAACATATCCACATCCGCAACATTTTTCACTATCGCGGGGACTTTATCGACGCCGAGCGCCTTCACGGCTCTTAAGCGCCGCTCGCCCGCTATCAATTCATAGCCATCCGGCGTCTTCCTGACAAGAATAGGCTGCACAACCCCCTTTTCTTTTATAGAGCTTATCAGTTCGTTCAACCGCTCCTGATCAAAATATACTCGCGGCTGATATTTGTTAGTCCTGATCTGTGAAATAGGTATCTGGAGTATCTTCTCTGCCGTATCTTGCCCTTCTTCTGCTGGCTGAATTAAAGCACTGAGTCCTTTACCAAGAGCCTTGTTGATCATTTCATCCTCCGTGTGTGTCGCCTCGTTATAGCTATAGTTATACGACGCTTTTTAGCGTATAGCGTTTAGCGGATAGCGTATAGTAAGTCAGGAAAAATCAGGGGACACAATACCTATTTCTCTCGAGA
>JAUYDB010000305.1 GCA_030691985.1 Candidatus Omnitrophota bacterium
GTGCCTTTTCTATTTTTCATATATTGTTACGGGATTTCTGGCCCATCCGCAGTGGGGCTATGTGGCCAAAGAATTCATACGCCCGACATTTGCCTTCAGGCAGGAGTCTATTCTCATGATAATGGGCATAATAGGGACTACGATTGCGCCCTGGATGCAGTTTTATCAGCAATCTTCCGTTGTTGAGAAGGGGATCAATATTAAAGATTATAAATACGCGCGGCTCGACGTCATAATCGGCGGCATAGTCGTAAGCCTCATAGCGGTATTTATAGTGATTTCCTGCGCGGCAACGCTGTTTAAACACGGGATAAGGATCGAAACCGCCAAAGACGCCGCCCTCGCGCTCGAACCGCTTGCCGGGAAGCACTGCTCTAGTCTCTTCGCGTTCGGGCTCTTGAACGCGTCTCTATTCTCCGCGATGATACTGCCGCTTGCCACCGCGTATTCCGTGTGCGAAGGGCTCGGCTGGGAGGCGGGCGTGGACAAACGCCTTAAAGAGGCCCCGCAATTTTATTTTCTCTTCACGGCGCTGATCGTTATCGGCGCCGGTATAATCATGTTCCCGAACTTAAACCTTATCATGGTAATGCTTCTTTCGCAGGCGGCCAATACCGTATTCCTGCCTTTCGTATTGATATTCATGCTCCTCCTTATAAACGACAGGCATCTAATGGGCGAATACACAAATTCAAAATTTTTCAATATAGTATCATGGGCCACGGTCATAATAATGATATCGCTGACACTCGCGCTCGCTGTAACAAGCTTCAAACTGTTATAGGGCTTCACAAAATTCCCTCTCCCCCCGCGGGGGGAGAGGGTTAGGGTGAGGGGGGGCTATGAAGACCGCGCATATAGATAGATGCAAAAGGCTTCGGAAGGATGAGACATATACCGAAGCCAATCTCTGGCATATATTGCGGAACCGCCAATTTAACGGAGTTAAATTTAGAAGACAGCACCCCATTGGCAGGTATATATTGGATTTCTACTGCCCGGAGCATAAACTCGGCATAGAGGCTGATGGCGGCGGACATTGTGATGATGTAGGTAAAAAGCGGGATGAGGCCAGGACGAAAACCTTATCTGAATATGGAGTCAGGATATTAAGATTCAGCGATTTGGATATATTGAATAATATTGAAGGGGTATATGAGGTCATATGCAAAGAGACGGAACGCG
>JAUYDB010000079.1 GCA_030691985.1 Candidatus Omnitrophota bacterium
CTTGAGATTTTGTGCAAGGAAATAGGTATTGTGTCCCCCAATTTCCTCCTTCGGCAACCGCTCTTATGCCGGCGATGAGGAAAATGGGTGTCCCGCATTTCCCTCATCGGCATAGCAAGCTATCTATAAAATGGGGTCTGACCCATTCACGGCTTAATAGACGCGTTGGGTCAGACCCCTTTTTATCATCGTCTCTTAAAACTCTGATCTATTACGATCTATTACTTTTTAAAAAGGTTCCTGCCTTAATATTCCCCTTTCCAAATCCCAGTCACCACGAGTGGAGAATAGGCCATTTATGTTAAGATTTAAAATAGTTACTTGACAACCATTATTTTTCTGCTATACTTACAGCATATTTTATTTTTTGCAAAGAACGACAAAATGCTTGACGCTAGAAAAGGTCAGGCATTTTTGTTAAGTAAAATATTTTATTAACTAAAACTTCCGGAGGAAATTTATATGAAAAGCAGCATGATGAAAAAGATCATATGCAGTATTGTGGCGAGCCTATTCTTAGTGAATAATATTGCTTATGGCTTGAGTCCCATGCCGGGATCAAGGAATCCGGCGACGCAGGACGATATGTACGCGTTGGGCCGTAAGTTATTTGCCGACAAGAGAGGTCCCGGCGCGATAGATATTGACGCGATAACGCCGGCATTTACCGGAGCGGAATTTGTTGGCGATGAATTATTGACCTCTCCCGATGGAAGAGTCTATATAGACGACTATGGAACGAAATTCGTCAAAGCCGATTACAACAACCTGCCTGAAGCATGGAAGAACAACCCGATTCTTAAAGAGACCGATCTTATAAGCGCCTTCAAGGCCTTTAGAGATCTGGAAGCCAGAATACCTGCCGAGAATCTCGATATCATCGAAGGATGGTTTCCCATAGACAAAGAAAAGGGAGAACTGCCGATAGCCCGCATAGAGCCTATGGGCAGGGATAAGTACGTTTTGGTTATTCATACGAGATTCGTCCAGATGTGGAACCATATAAGGAAGAACGACGTATGGTTTGAGGCAAATCTCGGGCCAAATGACAGGCGGACCATAAGCGTAGCCTGGGGCTTATTCTATTGGATAGCGAAACATGAGATGGCTGATCTGCAAAAGAAAAATCTTATGCCGAAAAGCGTGGGGCATATAAGGTACGACATCTATGGTGAAACCCCTCAAGAGGCCCTTAAAATCAACAGAGAAGAAGTTCTCGCCAATATGATAGGCGGCAGGCATCAGATATTGAACGATGCCATATGGATGTGGTTTTTAGGGTCATACGCCTTTCGCAATACGACCAGATATAATAATGAAACATTTCTTGAAAGGCTAAACTGGATCTTTAATAGCGGTGTGGCCAGAGAGATGGGTCTTCATACGGAATTTCCGCAGCTGCTTCCGGATTCTAATAAGCGCACCCTCGCGATCGCGTTCGCCTACGCTATAAATTACAACTTCTTTAACAGGCCCGGCATGGCGGTGCTTGATCGGTATTTAGGATATTTAGGAGAGTCGAAGTTTATCAATGAATATGATGTTCGCTGGGAGCGCGGGGCCGCGAGCATAGCCGAAGGAGCTATTTATGCTGGCGGCAGGGAGAAACCGGCCGCGGAAACGAAAAAGACGATGGAAAGCACGGCGGCACAGGGCTTGTCCTCTACCGAGGCCGATACCCGAACGTCAGACGCATCTCAAATATCATCTTTCAGTTATCAGCCATCGCCCGTAGACGCATCGCGGGAAACCCTGACCACAGCCGCAAGCGCCGGCTTGGAGACAATCGTAACATCTCCGGAAAAATTCCCTGAGGTAACCGCGCAAAAAGTTGCGGACAAGATAAGGATGCTTCAAAGAGTTCCGGAGAAGCAGGTTGTGATAGTCTTTGCCACCGGGAATACCATGGTTGGCTTCCTTAACAACCTGGCAGAAGAGAAAGGCATCGATTGGACGCGAGTTCAGGCATTCCACCTCGATGAGTACAAAGGCCTACCTCCGGAGGACGAACATTCTTTCGCCTATTTCTTAAATCAGAATCTTTTCAGCCGCATACCCCTCCCAAGAGAAAATATTTACTATATTAATGGCGCAAATCCCAATCTCGAAGCCTATATGGCAACCCTCAGGTCCTTTGGCGGCGCGGATATAGTCCTTTTAGGCGTCGGCATGGACGGGCATTTGGCCTTTAATGAACCTCCCGATTATTCTTCATTCAATTCGCGCATACAAGAAGTAAAATTGGTCCCGAGCACTATTGAGGCGAATAAAGAAGACTACCCCGGAATCGTAAATAGTCCCTATGCCTATACTATGGGCATGGCGGATATATTCGAAGGAAGGCATCTATTCTTCTTCGCCAATAAAGCAAAAAAGGCGGAGATCGTCAGGGAGTCCCTGGAGGGCCCGATAACCGAAGAAGTTCCCGCGTCAATGATCCAGCGCCATCCGCAGGTAACGGTGGTTCTTGATAATGACGCCGCCTCGCTCTTAAGCTCTACCAGGACTGTGACTGTTTTGGAGCAAGGCGCGGCGAAGTCTGCCGAGTCCATGCCCGCCACAGACGGGAAGGCGTTTGGCATGAATGAGGGCCCGGGAGCGGAAACGCCAATCCCACTATCGATCACCGACCTGAAGATCGTCACGAGGATTCTCGAAAAAGACGTCATAGACATGATATACAAGGCGGGTTCGGGCCATCCGGGCGGGTCGCTTTCGATGCTCAAGATGATTGCCGCGCTATATTTTGGCAAGACACGCGACGGCAGAAGGATCATGCGGTATGACCCAAAAGATCCGAATTGGATCAACAGGGATAGATTGGTCCTTTCAAAGGGGCATGCGGCTCCGGGACTCTACGCGGCGTTAGGCAGGGCAGGGTTTTTCCCGGTAAGCGAATTCGATAAATTGAGAAAGCTCGGCTCAATATTGCAGGGCCACACCGATATGACGAAGACTCCCGGTATCGACATGTCAGCAGGATCTTTGGGCGTTGCGCTATCAGCGGCGACGGGCATGGCCTTAGCGGCAAAGATGGATAACAGGGATTATACCGTTAATGTCATATTGGGCGACGGCGAAGTGCAGGAAGGCCAGGTCGATGAAGCTGCAAGGCACGCCTCCATCATGGGGCTCGATAATATAATCGCGTTTCTTGATTGGAACGGCATGCAAATAG
>JAUYDB010000085.1 GCA_030691985.1 Candidatus Omnitrophota bacterium
CTTGAGATTGCTTCGTCAGCATATAAGCTAACTACAGCTTCCTCGCAATGACGGGTGAAGCAATCGCCCTATGAGAAATACACAGGCTCCTCGCAATGACGAAAATGGCTATTTTGACACAGCCTGTTCGCGGGAATGACACCTCTTAGCTACTTTACGTTAAAATATTACGGTAAAAAGGATCTATCAGGGTGAGTCAATACGATGTCGTGATAATCGGAGGGGGCGTAGTCGGGGCCTCCGTCGCCAGAGAGCTCTCGCGGTATAAACTGAATATCGCGCTTCTTGAAAAAGAGGCGGAGCTGGCCTTCGGTGTTTCGAAATCGAACAGCGGCATAATCCATTCGGGAACGCAGAATCCTTTAGGGTCATTAAAGGCGAAGCTGTGCATTCAGGGAAACGCCCTTATGCGCAGGATATCCGGAGAACTCGGCGTCGATTTCAAAGAAGTGGGTTCGCTGATAGTCGCGTTTACGGAAGAAGAGAGACTCGAACTCTTAAAGATCAAGCAAGAGTCTGAAGCGCTGGGCGTTCCTGGATTAAAGATGGTCGACCGCGTCTGGCTTAAAGCGCGCGAGCCAAACCTTTCCGGAGAGGCATGCGCGGCGCTTTACGCTCCCACCACGGGTATCATAAGTCCCTACAGACTTGTTTACGACCTTTGTGAGAACGCGGCTCGAAACGGAGTCGAGTTCCATTTAAGTTCAAAAGTGGAAAAGATCTCGGCCCTTCCCGTTTCAGGCCCGAAGAGCGGACCGCGTTTTGAAATATCGACGCCGCAGGGTATTTTTAAGGCGAGATATATCGTTAATGCCGCGGGCCTTTACGCCGATGAAATATCTAAAATGGCGGGTGTCGGCGGCTTTGAGATAATACCGCGAAAGGGGGAAGAATTCCTCTTCGACAAGAAGAGAGAGCACCTTGTCAATCATGTGCTCTATCCGCTTCCCACAGAAAATTCTAAAGGTATACTCATTATAAAAACATCGGATGGGAACCCGATGATAGGTCCTACGGCCCATGACGTAACGGACAAGGAGGACCTGTCGACTTCGGATGAAGGGCTGCAGGAAGTTCTCGAAAGCGCGCGAAAGATGATTCCGACGATAAGCGAAGGCGACATCATCGCTTATTTCTCCGGCCTCCGGCCCGTGACCGGCCACGATTTTATCATCCGCCATGAAGACGCTCTTCCGGGTTTTCTGAATGTTGCCGGCATACAATCCCCCGGACTTACGTCCGCTCCCGCCATAGCGCTAATGGTACGCGATATCCTGAAAAGTAACGGCCTTCTCCTCAAAAAGAAGATCTTTTTTCACAAGCATCAGCGGGAAGAGAACCATCTTTTTGCTATTCCATTGGACAAAACAAAAAGACTTGTCAAAAAAGACGCGTCGTACGGCGATATAGTCTGCAGGTGCGAGATGGTCTCCGCCAAAGAAGTGACCGACGCCATAGAGCGCGGCGCGACGACGCTTGACGGGATAAAGTTCAGGACCCGCGCGCAGGCGGGACGGTGCCATGGCGGCTTCTGCACGACGAGGGTCATGAAGATACTTGCCGAGAAGACAGGCAGGAGATTGACAGAGATAACGAAGAGGGGGAAGGGCTCGGAGATTGTTAAGGAAGAAAGGGCAAATTAGTATTTAGTATCATACATGTCCAAATTAGCGTTTTACCCTCGACGGAAAAGGCATTTTGAGATTCGATTTCGTGAATTGTCATTGCGAGGGCGAAGCCATGTACCATTCACTTTGTTCAGGTTGCGCCATGTACCTGACGAGTGAAACGAGGAATGGTACAAGGTACATGGCGCAGCCCGAAGCAATCTTGTTTTTAAAGAGATTGCTTCGTCGGGCTAAAGCCCTCCTCGCAATGACGGCTTTTTACTTTATGTTACAACCGTTTTAATTTGGACAGCAATGATTTAGGGTTTAAATAGCGAGAGGCCTCATGATAACAAGGGACCTGGTAATTGTGGGAGGCGGGCCGGCCGGAATGGCGGCCGCCATTGCCGCGCGCGAAAACGGCGTAAAGGACATCCTGCTTCTCGAGAGGGATCAGTCTCTGGGCGGAATATTGAACCAGTGCATACATACCGGATTCGGGATCGAATACTTTAAAGAGATCCTGACAGGGCCCGAATACGCCAGCCGTTTTATAAAAAAGATAAAGGGTGTGCCGGATATAGAGATCAGCATGAGGTCTTTTGTGGTCCATCTGACAAAAGACAAGACGATCACCTTCCTGAAGCCGGGATCGATGGAAAGAGTGAAAGCGAAAGCCGTTATCATGGCCACGGGATGCAGGGAGAAAACTCGCGAGATGGTGCATATTACGGGAACGAGGCCATCCGGAGTATTTCCCGCAGGTCTCGCCCAGAAACTGATAAACATAGAGGGCTTACTGCCCGGTAAAGAGATCGTTATCGTCGGTTCCGGGGACATAGGGCTGATCATGGCGCGCCGGCTGATCCTGGAAGGCGCCAGGGTTAACGCCGTGGTCGAGATACAGGCCCACTCGCGCGGCCTCGCCCGTAATATGGTTCAATGCATAGAAGATTTCGGCATCCCGGTATATTTTAACCATAAGATTTCGGAGATCTATGGCAAAGATCGCGTCGAGAAGGTCGATGTCGTACGGGTGGACGGAAATTTTAACGAAATTACGGGAGCGAAATTTGAGATAAGATGCGATACTATCCTGATATCCGTAGGCCTTATCCCGGAAAATGAGCTCATAGAAATGGCGGGTGTCATTATCGATAAAAGAACAAACGCTCCCGCATCAAAAGAATTAAACAAAACATCGATCCCGGGGATCTTTGCGTGCGGGAATTCTTTTAAAGTGTATGACATCGTCGATTCCGTTACACGCGACAGCCTGCTCGCCGGATCGCTTGCGGCGGAATATCTTAAGGGGCTTTAGATGATAAAGAAGATGGTATGCATAGAGTGCCCCAACGGATGCGTCCTGGAGGCCGATACGGACTCGAAGCCGATCAGGATAACCGGCAACCTTTGTCCTAAGGGCATAAAATACGCCGCATCTGAAATTGAAAATCCCGAGAGGATG
The DNA here is from genome assembly GCA_030691985.1 of Candidatus Omnitrophota bacterium. Taxonomy (GTDB): domain Bacteria; phylum Omnitrophota; class Gorgyraeia; order 2-01-FULL-45-10; family 2-01-FULL-45-10; genus JAUYDB01. The sequence continues at coordinate 3,076 of JAUYDB010000085.1, forward strand.
CTCACATCTTCAGTCCTGACCGAAGGCCTGGCCCTGAAGATGGTCCCCGTAAGAACGGACAGGCCCATACCTAAAAAGGATCTATTCCGGGCCATGGAAGAGGTTAAGAAGATAAGATTGAGAAAGGCTGTCGCCGTAGGCGATGTCATAATTGAGGATCTGTTAGGTTTAGGAGTTAAGCTTGTTGCGACGAGAGAGTCTCTTTAAGGTCGAATATGATTGGGCAAAAAAAGGGAGGTTATTATACATATGAAAAAGATCGCTTTGCTATTATTGGCGGCTGTCATCTTTATCCAGCCGGATTTTGCGGCGGCCGATCCTGGCCGGAAGGATATGGAATCGGTTCTCTCGAAGGCAAAGAATTTGACACAAAAGATGCCGGCGCGACTATCGCGGCCGGAATAAGCCTCGCCTCAGAGGACAGGAAGCGTTACGGGCTGGTTCTCGACGAGGATATATGCAGGAACATATCGCTGGCCTCGCTCGATAAGATATCCAAATATAGGGTCGTCAATCTGATGGAGGAGATCAAAAGCGCCGAGCATTATACGAAAGATT
>JAUYDB010000112.1 GCA_030691985.1 Candidatus Omnitrophota bacterium
AGACTGCCGATATTCAGTCCAGGATCGCCCAGCTGAAGAAGCAGATAGAGGACACCGATTCCGATTACGATAAGGAGAAACTGCAGGAGAGGCTGGCGAAGCTTTCCGGCGGAGTCGCTGTTATCAATGTCGGAGCCGCGACCGAAACAGAGATGAAGGAAAAGAAAGCGCGCGTTGAGGACGCTCTGCACGCAACAAGAGCCGCTGTCGAGGAAGGTATCGTCCCGGGCGGCGGAGTAGCTCTGTTACGATGCGTGGAAGCCCTCAATAAGGCGAAGTTTTCCGGAGATGAGCAGATCGGAGCCGACATAGTGAAGAGAGCTCTCGAAGAGCCCATCAGGACCATCGCCAATAACGCGGGCCAGGAAGGCTCTGTGGTCGTTAATAAAGTAAGAGATATGAAGACCAACGAAGGATATGATGCCGATAAAGATGTTTACTGTGACATGATACAGGCCGGCGTTATCGATCCTAAGAAAGTCACGCGTTCGGCGCTTCAGAATGCGGCGAGTATTGCCGCTCTGATGATCACGACCGAAACGGTGGTGACTGACCTCCCCGAGGAAGGAAAAGCTTCTATGGGAATGCCTGGCGGCATGCCTCCCGGAGGCGGAATGGGCGGGATGTATTAGTTCATAGTTGATAGTTCATAGTTGATAGTTTACCGGGCCGGTGTATTTACACCGGCCCGGTGTCTTTTTATTGTATGTCTTTTTATTGTATTTGACAAAAGGAACATAATTATATATAGTATACTCCCACGTGACGATAAACGAAAAACGATATACGAACGACGAAACTAATTTATTGAGAGGAGAAAAATGGGTCAATTTTATATCGGTGTTGAGAGAAAAGCAAGGCGTTGTTACGGTTTTGATGAAATAGCGCTCGTTCCCGGAAGAGTTACGATAGATCCGACAGATGTCGACACCTCATGGTCAATCGGCGGCAAGAAATTTCGCATTCCCATAATCGCCGCAGCGATGGACGGAGTAGTCGATGTTAAATTCGCTATTGCTATGGGTTCTCTTGGCGGGCTTGCC
>JAUYDB010000143.1 GCA_030691985.1 Candidatus Omnitrophota bacterium
AGAAGGAATTCTTTGAGCAGTTTATTACGGTTTCCGGCGTCGGCCCGAAAGCGGCCTGCAGGGCATTGACCATGTCGTTCTCTGAAATAGCCGAGGCTATAGACAAAGGTGATGTGGCGTTTCTGAAGACCCTGCCCGGCATAGGTGAGCAGAAGGCAAGAGAGATCGTCGCCAAGCTTCAGGGTAAGGTCGGGAAGTTCGGGCTGATTCAGGACCGGTTCGCGGGAGAGGCCCTGAGGGTAAAAGAGGATATAAAAGAAGAAGCGCTCGGAGTCCTTCTGCAATTACAATATAAGAAGAGCGAAGCGCGCGACATGATCGAGAAGGCGGTAAAGCGTAATCCCGGCGTAACGACGTGCGAAGAGATGCTTAATGAAGTATATAGAGGCGCAAGGATGAGAGATAATGGATAAATTACAAATCCCAAATCCCAAATCTCAAACGAAATCCCAAATCCCAAATCCCAAATCCCAAATAAATTCCAATAAGACCAACCCGGGCGGAAGGGAGAAGCTGATAACGGCCAAGGAGACGGATGATGACCAGATACTTAATATCTCGCTTCGGCCTTCGAGGCTGGCCGATTTTATCGGCCAGAAAGAGCTTGTCGAGAATCTGAAGGTTTCGCTTGAGGCGGCAAAGAAGCGAAGCGAGCCTATAGACCATACGCTCCTTTCCGGTCCGCCGGGGCTTGGCAAGACCTCTCTGGCGCATATTATAGCCCATGAGATGGGTACCAAGATTACGGCGACGAGCGGGCCTGCCATTGAAAGGGCGGGGGACCTGATAGGCATACTCACAAATCTCGCGCAGGGTGATATACTTTTCATCGATGAGATACACCGGCTTTCGAAGACTGTGGAAGAATTCATATATCCCGCGATGGAGAATTTTGAAATAGATTTCGTGATAGATAAAGGGCCTTACGCGAAGACGATAAAGTTTAATCTTAAACACTTTACTTTAATAGGCGCTACGACGCGGGCAGGGCTTTTGACGGCTCCGCTCAGGTCGAGGTTCGGGATATTCCATCACCTCGATTTTTACGAAGCGGAGGACCTCGTTAAGATACTGACGCGTTCGGCAAAACTGCTTAATATATCGATAGACAAAGATGCGGCCGAAGAAATAGCCAGGCGTTCTCGCGGGTCGCCGAGGGTGGCTAACAGGCTGCTAAGGCGCGTAAGGGACTGGGTCCAGGTCAAAAGAGACGGGAAGATAACTAAAGAGGCGGCCGAGGAGGCGCTTAAGAGTCACGGTATAGACAAGCTCGGCCTTGACAATATTGATAGAAAAGTTATAAACATTATCCGCGAGTCGTTCGGCGGCGGGCCTGTTGGAGTTGAATCCATAGCGGCGACGCTGAACGAAGAGCCGGATACGATCGTAGATGTGGTCGAACCTTTCCTTTTGAAGATAGGTTTACTGAAGCGGACCCCGCGCGGAAGAGAGCTCACCCGTCAGGCTTATGAACATATGGGGTTTTCCCGTACCCCGAAAGAGACGCAAGAAAAGGGACTCTTTTGATCCTTCGACAAAAGCTCAGGATCAAACCCTGAGTCTGTCGAAGGGTTTGATTGAGCTTTTAGCTGAAAGCTGAAAGCTAAACGTGAATATATTGCTGCACATCTGCTGCGCGCCCTGCGCCATATTTCCAATTGAAGGATTGCGAAAAGAAGGCCATGAGGCAGCCGGTTTTTTTTATAATCCGAATGTCCATCCCTATTCCGAGTATAAAAAAAGAAGGGCGGCGGCGGAGAAATACGCCTTAGAGGCCGGGCTTTCCGTCACATCTTCAGATTACGATATAGAGAATTGGTTTCAGCATATCGCCTATAATGAAGCGCCGAAGAACAGGTGTCCTGTATGCTGGCGGCTCAGGATGGAGAGGGCGGCTAAATTTGCCAAAACCAGCGAGTTTGACGCGTTCACCACAACGCTTTTAGGCAGTCCTTATCAGGACCACGGCATTGTCAAAAAGATATGCGAGGATATGGCAAAGCAGGTCGATATCAAATTCTACTATAAAGACTTCCGGCCAGGTTTCAGGGAAGCGCATGATAAGGCAAGGTCTAAAGGGATCTATTGCCAGAGCTATTGTGGGTGCGTCTTTTCGGAGAAGGAGAGATTGGAAAAATAGGGACTGTCCCAAAAGTATCTATTTCGTATTGATTGGGACTGTCCCTATTTTACCCTAGGTCTACATGCTTAATTTGACACATCTCGGCAAATCGTTGATTTTATTTGGCATACTGATTATCGCGGTAGGAGCGGTCTTTATGTTCGGTGGGAAGCTCTCATGGTTCGGACGGCTTCCGGGCGATATATATATTCAGAAGAAGAACTTCACATTATTTTTTCCTGTAACGACCTCCATAATTCTTTCAATCCTCATCTCCCTTGCGATGATATTATTGCGGCGAAGATGAAGACACCTGCGCGCGCCATACTGATATTTATTATCATTTTTCTCTGCTGTCCTTTCTGTGTTACGCCTTCCGAAATAGCCAATAACGCGGTGATGCGGGTTTCGATAACGGATGACGTGGATTCGGTTTATCTGGCCCTGAAGGGAAGATATAAGATCTACGCCGCCGGTTCCGAAAACACAGTGAAAGAAGGGCCTTTTTTTTCCGGCACAGTCTCCGCTACCCGAGACGGTTTACGCATAGGCAAGGAGGATATCAGGGTTAATGCGGTCAGGGTCAGGGTGGCGAGAGACTCCAACATATATCTGAACAACAGGAGATTCAGGGGCGATATAGATATATTCCGTAAGGATAACGGCAGGCTTATGATCATAAATTATATCGGACTGGACAAATACCTTTACGGGGTGTTATATCATGAAGTTTCCCATCGTTGGCCGATGGAGGTCCTGAAAGCCCAGGCGATCGCCGCCAGGACGTTTGCGCTATATCAGGCCCGCCAGAACGCTCTTAAAGCCTATGACCTTCGCAGCGATATCTATTCACAGGTTTACGGCGGGAGGACATCCGAAAAATGGTCTACGACGAAAGCCGTAAATCTGACAAAAGGTAAGGTGCTTTCATATAAGGGCGATATCTTTCCTGCCTATTATCATGCCACATGCGCCGGCTACACAGAGGATGCCTTCAATCTATGGAAGATCGACATAGAGCCTCTTAAAGGAGTTCCATGCGATTTTTGCAAACTCTCTCCTCACTACAGATGGATGAAAGAGATTCCGCTCTCCCGGATTGAAGACAGATTGATGTCCGCCGGCTATAAAATCAGGGGGATCTCTTCCTTTTCAGTATTATCTAAAAATAGATCAGGAAGGGCGGAGAGGCTGGATATAAATGCAGGGAACGGAACGTCGGCTGTTTTGACCGGGAAGGACTTCAGGCAGATAATCGGGCCGAATGAGATACGAAGCGCTAAATTCACAGTGTTGGCCGTTTCGAATAAACTTTGCCTGGAAGGCCTGGGGTGGGGGCATGGCGTAGGCATGTGCCAGTGGGGCGCCTACGGCATGGCGCGAAAAGGAAAGAAGGCGGAAGAGATCCTGAAATATTACTATCCCGGCGCGGAGATTACAACGATCGACAAGGTAAGGCTGTAAAATTTTCCGTGAAATATATGAAACTTTCGGAGTTTGATTATGCGCTGCCGGAGGGATTGATCGCGCAGTATCCGGCCGAAAGGCGCGAGAAGTGCCGGCTGATGGTGATTGACCGGAAGAGTCGTTCCATCTCTCATAAGACCTTTGAGGATATTACCGGGTATTTTAAGCGGGGCGACCTCCTCGTTTTGAATAATACGAAGGTCATACCGGCGAGGCTTTTCGGGAAGCGAAGGACCGGCGGAAAGGTTGAGTTGTTTTTGTTGGAGAAAGAAGGCCCGACCTGCGAAGCGCTTGCCAGGCCATCAGGGCGGCTTAAAGAGGGCGAGAAGATAATTCTGGAATCGGGCGATGAAGTGGAGGTTTTGAATAGGGGTGAGGTCGGGAGATTTGTAAGATTCGGACGAGCATTAGATGATATTCTGATGGAGGTTGGGCATATCCCCCTTCCGCCGTATATCAAAAGGGGGGACGAAGAATCGGATAAGCATAATTACCAGACAGTATATGCCAATAAGGAAGGCGCGACAGCAAGCCCGACAGCGGGGCTGCATTTTACAGAGGCCCTGATAGAGGATATCAGGGGGCGAGGGGTAAGGATCGAGTATGTAACGTTGCACACAAATTACGGGACTTTTGCTCCGATAACGACGGAAGATGTCGAGCGCCATAAAATGCACAAAGAGTATTTCGAGCTTCCGGGGAAGACGGCGGAAGCAGTAAACGAAACAAAAAAGAATGGCGGCAGGATATTCGCGGTAGGGACGACGACAACACGGACCCTGGAACACTGCGCATCGCTCGATACGCAATGCGAGATGCGCCACGCGAAAGGGCATACCGGCTTTTATATATACCCTGGCTATGGTTTTAAGGTCGTCGATTGTATGATTACGAACTTTCATCTGCCTAAGTCGACGTTAATGCTTCTAGTATGCGCGTTTGCCGGAAAAGAATTGATATTCGAGGCATATCGCAAGGCGATTGAGGACAGCTACCGTTTTTTCAGTTACGGCGACGCGATGCTGATATTGTAAAATTTTCCGGATCGACCCTCTAGGACATAAGGCCAGGGGGCTTCGCCTAATTTTGTTATCAAGGAATAAAACCTTTAAGTTTTGTCATTTTAAGCTTTACAACAGCTATGGATATAGCGGTCATAAACGTTTTAGCGTAGTGCATAGGTAACAAAATTTATACGGCTCAACCCCCATGACCTTATGTCCTTCAGCAGGGACGAAAAATTTTACTGGGTCGGAAATGGTATCAAAAATTTACAGGTTTTAACTTATGTTTCGACTACTGCATAAAGATAAAAGCTCGAAAGCGCGAGTGGGGAAGATTGTTACTTCTCACGGCGAGGTGGATACGCCGGTCTTTATGCCGGTCGGCACTCAGGGGACGGTAAAGGCTATTTCAAATGCCGAGCTAAAAGAGAGCGGCGCGCGTATAATACTCGGCAATGCCTATCACCTTTTCTTGAGGCCGGGCCTCGATATAATAAAAAAGGCAGGGGGGTTGCATAAATTCATGGGTTGGGACAGGCCGATACTGACCGATAGCGGCGGGTATCAGGTGTTCAGCCTTGCCACGTTAAGAAAGTTGAGCGAGGATGGGGTGGAATTCTCATCGCACATTGACGGCGCAAAACACTTTCTCACGCCGGAAAGAGCGGTAGAAATTCAGGAGATACTCGGAAGCGACATCATGATGACGCTCGACGAATGCGTTCATTATCCCGCCCCAAGGGACTACGTCGAGCAGTCGCTCGCGCTGACTACACGATGGGCGCGGAGGTCGAAGGAGTATTTCCGTAGACCACAGACCGTAGACCAGCCTGTCCCGGCCGGAGCTAAAGACATGCCGGGGAGACCGCAGACCTATACCCGTCAACTGCTGTTTGGGATCGTGCAGGGAAGCACATATCTGGACTTGCGTAAGAGGGCGGTCAGCGATTTGCTGGAAATCGGATTTGACGGATATGCTATCGGAGGCGTGAGCGTAGGCGAGGGGCAGGACCTTATTTACGAAGTAGCTGACTATACGGCGTCATTATTGCCG
>JAUYDB010000206.1 GCA_030691985.1 Candidatus Omnitrophota bacterium
CGCGTTAGGGAAATCGGGGGACACAATACCTATTTATCCCTTGTCAACCTCAGGAGAAATAGGTATTGTGTCCCCCGATTTCCCCGCTTTAAGCCATTTCTTGTTAATGTCGAGAAGATAGCGCCTCGCGCCTTCAGCGTCCATGCCCTGGTACTTCGCGTTTGCCCGCATCACCGCTTCTTTCATATATTCGGCTGACGAGTTCGTATTCACGAGCTCCGCTTGTTTCTCCAGGAGGATAGTTATTGAATTTGCCGCAAGTTCGGCCATCTTCACGCGGCTATCCATAACGCTGTTTCTTAGCGGATCGAGGAGGTAAAAATAGCTGTACCCCACGGAGACGGCCGAGAATATCAAAACGGACGCCGCTATGATAAGCGTTATCTTTAATCCTATCGCCCTTCTAGTCTTTGCCATTTACCCTTCACCCTAACCCTCTACCCAGAGGAAAAATAGGGACAGTCCCAATCAATACGAAATGGACGCTTCTGGGACAGTCCCTATTTTTCTATCGCCCTTCTATTCTTTTTCATCTTTCAAGGAGTTTCTTGATGGTGGCCAGCAATTCGCTGGATTCAAACGGCTTTGTTATGTAGGCGTCAACACCCGCCGCCTGGCTCATTTTTCTGTCGGTGTCTTGCGCGCGCGCGGTGAACATGATGACCGGTATCTTATTAACATTCGAGTCGGACTTTAGCGCCTCGCATACCTTATAGCCGTTCATCTTCGGAAGCATGAGATCCAATAGAATCAGGTCCGGGTGTTCGCTTCTGACCTTCTTCAGGCCTTCCTCCCCGTCGTAGGCAGCGGCCACTTCATATCCGGCGTCTTCCAACCTGAAGCTCACCGCCTTCACAAGGTCTCTCTCATCTTCAATAATCATTATCTTCTTTTTCATCTAATCCCCCTCATCTTAACCTTTGAAAATAGGGGGACACAATATCTATTTCCTTGGGATTTTGTGCAAGGAAATAGGTATTGTGTCCCATTATTGTCCAAATTGTCGCAATTTCCCCCTCACCTTAATCCTCTCCCCCTTCGGGGGAGAGGAAATTATGAGGAAATCCCCTCTTCTCATTGGGAGATTTAAACTTGATCCCCTCTCCCCTTTAGGGGAGAGGGCAAGGGTGAGGGGTAGTCAATCCCCGGGGTCTGACCCCTCTTTTGACTTATTATACACGCCTCTCCGTTATGGGCAAGATGAAACGAAATACCGCGCCGTGCCCGTATTTCGATTCGGCCCAAATTTTGCCTTTGTGCATCTGGATTATACTATGGGAGATCGCGAGGCCCAGGCCCGTCCCGCCGGGTTTCCTCTCCAGGCCCGTGTCAATTTGGACAAACTTCTGGAACAGCTTGGATATATCCTCTTTCTTGATGCCTATCCCGCTGTCGCTGACCGCGACCCCGACGACATTATCGCCGCGGCCTGTAGTTATATCAATGTTTCCCTTTTCGGTAAATTTTATGGCATTGTTAACTAAGTTCGTGATGACCTGGATGATCTTATCCCTGTCGAACTTTATATTAGGCAGGGTTTCATCCAGACTGGCCATGATAGTCAGCCCTTTTGCTTCCGCCACGGAGGCCATCGTATTTTTTACATCTTTTACAACCTCATTGATATCATTTAATTCCATCTTCAACGACTGTTTGCCATATTCGAGCTTCTGGAAATCGAGTATGTCGTTTATTATCCTTCCCAGTCTGTCAACGTTTTTCTTGGCCATATCCAAGAAGTCTCTCTGGTGTTCGTTGATCACGCCGGCCTTCTGATCCAGGACCAGGGCCAACCCCTCTCTTATCGCCGCCAGCGGCGTCCTCAGTTCGTGAGAAGCCGTTGACACGAAATCCGATTTTATCAAAATCGCTTTCTCGAGCTCTTTGGCATATTCATCAATCTCGTTCTTGGCGAACATGAGCTCCTTCGTCCTCTCCCCGATCTTGTCCTCCAGCGTCCTCGAGAATTTCTCGAGCTCTTTCTTAGCCGCGAAAAGGCTTTCCTGGTTACTCTTTATTGTCGCTACCATCTCTTTAAAGGCGTCGGCGAAGGCCTCAATCTCGTCGCCTGTCCTGATATCTATGGGATAATCCCAGTTCCCCCGCATAATCTCGACCGCCGCGCCGTGGAGTTTATGTATGGGCTCTACGATGACATTTGAGAAGACAAAGCCCACAGGCACCATGATGATAAGAAGCAGCGCAACCGCGAGCGGCATCAACAAAAACATCCCCTTCAGCGGGGCAAAGACCTCTTCGGCCTCCTGGTCCACAACGACCCGCCAGACAATCCTGTTTTCCAGAAGCAGCGGCGGCGCTACTTCCGAGAATGCCACAAACATCTTTTTTTCGTGCTGATCCGGTTCATATAATACGGCGTATTTGTTTTTGTTCGTCAGCAGTTTTTCATAATCCCTGTCGCCGCAAAATCTCACGTTCTTCTGCGACTGCCCGGGATGGAATATTATCTTTCCTCCTTCGTCGATAATAAAGGCGTGGCCTGTTCTGTCAACCCTAAAGTCGCCGAGCGGGGCAAAAAAATTTTCGCACGCTATGTCAGCCCTGAATATGCCGATTGTGCTGCCATCCCCCGATACGACCGGAACAGCTGTCGTTATCACCCATGCCCGGAGAACCTTATCGAAATATAGGCTTCCGACGAAGATAGCGCGGCCGTCGGCGAGGACCCTCTTAAGCATCAATCCTTGTTGGGCCGCGGGGCTGTCTAATTCCGCCGAGGCCGCGACGGGGGCGCCGCGCCTATCCAAGACGGAAAGCCGCGCGATATTATTATCGTCTTTCGCCAGCTCCCGGAGCCTGACCGCGGCATTGCCGGCGAGGTAAACTTTGGGTAAAGCGGCTTCGGATGCCGCGTTTGAAAGCGCCTCGCGCCACAAGGGATCGCCGGCGCAGCCCTTTATCCGGGCAATCTCGCTATCGAGCGCCTTGGTAACGCGATCCGCCAGGATATGGGACATCTTCCTGTGGACATCGCCTACCATGCCGCGCAGGACATTGGCGCCAAAGAGATACCCCATGCCGATCCCGATTGTAATAACAGTCAGGGTGGCCAGGCAGATGACAAGGATAACCTTGCGCCTTATACCTCTCTTCTCTTTGCTTTGCCCGGGCATTGTCGTGCCTTAAATTTCAGATGACTTAATTTAAACTACGGCTTACTATCCCCTCACCCTAACCCTCTCCCCTAAAGGGGAGAGGGAATTACTTTGGGAGAGGGTATCTTATTAAATGCCAACTTCTTATAATTTCCTCTCCCCTCTGGGGAGAGGACTAAGGTGAGGGGGCTTAAATTTACACCTGGCACTGGAAACTTACATGGAAAGTTGAAGCGCCGTTGCCGTGGCTTGGCTCATCGCCAACCGCGCCTGCCCATTCCGCCTTGAAGGTGACATATCTCTCAAAATGAAATTTGACCCCTCCTCCTATGCCGGCCAGAAATTTGCCGTTCCTCTCGCCCGGCCCCACCTTTTTAAGGGCGCCGCCCGCGATGTCAATAAATATCATCGGCTCTATCTGATTGCGTAAAGGCGTCTCTGTCCACGGCAATTTCAATTCCTTCGGCAGGAGAACCAGCGGAAAGACCCAGTCCACGTTTAAGGTCACCCCCGTATCGGCCGTATAATCTCCTTCGGGATAACCCCTCACGGAATTAGCGCCTCCCAACTGCATCTGTTCCGAACCCGGGAGCGGGTGGGTCGCGGCCTGAAACTGTGATCGTATCGACAGATAACTGTCAAAGAGCGGCATCCTCTGGGTGCGGCTTACGTCCTGCTCATATTTAAAGAAGAAGCCGCACGTCATCGGCCTGCCGACGGAAGGGTGGTCGCGCGCAGACGCGTTTAAAAACTCCGCGGTGCCAAAACTGAATTCCGGCGAAACAGTGGTCTGCCCCCCGCCAAAGAAAGAATCCATCTTTGTGATATCCATGCCTACAAATGGGATGCGCAGCTGGTCGTCAGTCGTATTTACGCCGTCGGTCCATTTCTTTGTGGACTTTATGTTAAGGCCCGCGTCTCCTGAAAGCTGGAAAGTTTCCGACAGGCAGAACTCCTTTACGGCCTTCACGACGAATGAGAGGTTGTTTCCCGTAATATCATAAATTTTATACTCCCTGCCTATCCGCATGTCGAAATAGGAGAAGTCCAGGCCGAGTTTCGTCCCGAAGGTATCCACGGGGAGGCTGTAACTGGCGAACGCGCCCACTGTCATCGTTGTCTCCGTGAAGTTCATGAATAGGGAATCGCTGTGGCCCGCAAGATTCGAGGTGCGCAGAGAAACGGATGTCCGGTCCCTTCCGGTAAGGCGCGACCCCTGGTTGTCGTAGTTCACGCCGGCGTGAATCGGGAATTTATCTTTTACTTTTAAGATCAGGTTCGTGGCGCCGGGTTCGTCTCCGGCGGAGAGGACGGTTTTGACTTCAAGGTCCGAGTTCTGGTTCAGTCTTATGAGGTCGCGCTGCAGCGTAAAAATATTAAACAGCTCATTTTTTTTTACATGTATATATCTCTTTATCAAATCCGAGGAGAACCAGTTGTTTCCTTCAACCTCCACTTTCCCCAGCCTGCCTTCCGCTATCCTGATCTCGATCTTCCCTTCGGCAATATCCTGCTCCGGTATATATACGACTGTGGTAAGGTACCCTATCTTTTTATATCTGTCCTTTATTTTTTCCGCGACAGCCTCAAGGTCTTTGAAGGTGACCTCTTTTTCTATTAAAGGGGCGTATTCGCCGCGAAGTTCTTCCTGCGTAAATATTGTAGAACCCGTAACCTTAACGCCTTTGAGCGTAAAGGCCGGCCCTGCTTCAACCGCAGGCTTCGCCTCCTTTTCCATCTCTATATCAGGGGCCTTCACCGCCTTCTTCTCGACTCTGGCCTTTTCTCTTTCGGCCTCATCCTGGAATCGCCTTGCCTCGGCGCCAGGTTCAACGCTGTTTGGGATGTTGGGGGGCTGGGCTGCCGCGCGGGGGGCAAGAGGAGAGCAAATAAATAAAACGAAGATTACAAAACAAACGGCTATTTTTACAGCAATATTATTGGCCTCGATTCTCAGAAGACGATAATCCGGCATAAAAATTTCCCTCCTGACCTTTCCCTACCCCAAAACGAGGAAAGGGAATTTTGTGAAGCCATATTATTGGGTTAAGTATATCATATTATATATATTTCGACAATATCTAATGGAAATCGGGGGAAATAGGGGGGCAGGGAAAATGGGGGACACAATTAAATGG
>JAUYDB010000275.1 GCA_030691985.1 Candidatus Omnitrophota bacterium
TAGTAGGATTCCTTATAGGAGAGCAACTGACCGGATTAGAAGAAGCGGGAGCGTTTGCGCAAAAAGCGCTTTCCGTGTTTATTCCCGCGCCGAGAGCCGCACCTGGTTTTACCAATCCCTTGAGCGAGGCGCACTGGCGTAAAGGCGAATATGCCAAGGCCATATCTTGCGAGGCGTGGTACAGGGGGAAGAGGGCCGCGGACGAAGCGGGATTTGCGTCGGATCCTATGGTTATTGAAATCCTAAAGACAGGAGCCGATACTGATGTGCGCACCGAGGCACGGCTGATTACAGCTGGGCAGGCGCGCGGCTATACGGAATATGGCGGTCAGAGGGCTCTGGAAGGGTTTGGTTGGGGTATGCCCCCCGAACTATTTAAGCAGAGCATAGAAAAAGACAAGTTATATTACTTACTAATTGGAGAGCGTTACAATGCTTCTATGGTGGCAAATTCAGTCGCATGGAAAATGAGGGATGATGCGCTGTATCTCTACGACTCAGGAAAACGCGGAGAGGCGAAGGCGATAATAGACAAGATCGCGTGGTTAAGACAAGATCTTATCAAAGCAGGCCGTTTAGACCTGGCAAGATCATTCTCGCCAGAGAGCCTTAGTTATGAAATCGTTAGAGAGAGTCGGGAAGATCTCTTTAAACCGCAAGAAGTGATGGAGCCGGATAAAAAGCCATTAGAAGATAATATATATAACGAACAATTTATGGACGATTTGGCTTTATCTCAATGGGAAGCTGATGGCGGTGTGGCAACGAATGGGGCCATCCTGCAAGGGGACACCCTATCACCCGCAGGCCAACCCGGCGAATCTAACCAGGTTAGAAACGGTCCGGAACCATTTGACCCGAGGGAGAGTATAAACGCGGCCAAACTGCCGGAGGATAGCCATGATTGGGATGAAGATCAGCCTGACGTTGTCTCTACATCTGACAATTCACTTGGTATGCTTGGGACGGCGGGGGATGGTGAAAAACCCGATAATAAGGACGAATATAGTAGCGCCAATCAAAAGCACCAGAACTCCATTCATAATCAATCACCTTCCTTATTAAGAGCGGTTGCCACGACAAATGTAACAATAAAGAACGCCATACCTGCCACGAAGACATCCATACGAAATGGCGCTCCCGGGATAAATTGGCCAATGACTAACGCGGCAAATACTAGTTTTCCAAGATCATATAAAGCTTTAGCCAATTCGGACCGTTGCGATTTACCTAATGTGACCATCAAACAAACTTTACCACAAGACATAACCTATGTCAAGGAAATCACGCCGTCACAGCCGGCAAATGGGGCTATCCCACAAGGGGGCACCCTATCACCTGCCGCAGAGGAGCCAGCCGCACCATCCGCTAATTCCTCTATAGAATTAGGCGAAAAACCAGTGACAGACACCGATATTCCACCCGCAGGCCAACCTGACAAATCTAACCAGGTTAGAGCGGATCTGCCCGTGGCCCGGCATCTTCTATTTCTCTTAGGATTAGAATCTCCCGAACAGATTAGCGGTGCCACATCTGTGCAGAGGATAGGAGAAAAAGACGGCCTTGTAATATTCAGGATTGAAATTCCGGAATACGGCGAAGATGCCGCCCTGCCGCAAGGCGGGCCCGCCGCTTCGCGGCGAGGTCTCGCCAAAGGCGGACTTGCCTTATTACGGCTGATATTGCTTGAGGAGTCTAAAGTAAAAAAAGGAAGCTTAATAGCGGACCTTTTATACGATAAAAGCGACAGACTCATCGCGATATTCCCTGTGAGGATTGGAGATGCGCGTGGAAGCTTCCTTTATCTGCGATATCTCAACCTTTCGCCATATTATTTTTCTTCACCCAAGCCATATGATCCGGAAAGCCTGTCCAAGTGGAATGAGTTTCTTTTACAATTAAAGGAAGACAAGGCCCTGATAAATTATTATAAATCTAAAAATTATAGCCCTGCGCGGCTTATGAAAGACAGCGGGGCATCCCAATACGTTCACCTTAGCTTCTTTGAGGAAGGCGGGAGATGGGCCGCCGAACCTATATTGAGAGTGGGTGAAGAGGGGATAGAGCTGTCGCGTGAAAATATCCCGCTCAAAAGATACCCGCAAGTACATAACGCTGTGATTGCGGTCCTGCCTACCGTGTATAATCCCGTGTTCAAGCAGGAGCACGATGAGAGTTTCTACCGATTTCTGATCTCAGAGGCGGGATACAGAAGAAGATTCATCAAGGGCCGTAAGCCTTTGATAGAGAAGGGCAGCATTTGTCTTGATCCCGCCGCCGGATCAGGCGCGATGACATGGTTATTGTCAATCCTTACAGGTAGGAAGGTCTATGCGATAGAGGAGAGTCCTGTCGCCGCTCTCAATCTGAGATATAACGCCCGGCAGATCGGTTTTCCTGCCGAAGTCATCTGCGCGGGCACCATGGTAGGCCCTGATGGCAGGGGATGGTTCGCGGAAAGGATCGACTTGATTATCGGTAATGGACCGGGATTTATCACGGATGGAATAGATAAAGAATCTTTGCCGTTAGTCCTCTCAGGGCTTTGGGATAATGATAATGAGGGAGAAAGGTTTTTAAAGCCATTGGTTAATGCACTGCCCAAAGTAGCCAGCCGCGCGATCTTATGGAATCAGCCGTGTCCTGAAGAAAGAGATGGTGTCTTACGGGATAGGGTAATTGAGGCGATAACGGCCGCAACTCCTGCGGGTTATGAGATGCAAGTCGACCCCGTGCCTTTAGTTTTTAACAACGCGGCTTACGTAATCACTCCCGTGAAATCGAAATCGGTGACAGTCACCGATTTCGATACAGAGCAAACGGGAAAAGAGGCCCCCGGCCGTGACCGCGAGCGTGATGTCGCCGTAGATTTTAGAGACGTTATCATTGACGAGGAGAAGAAGATCCGGGAGATGACAGCCAGGCAAGAGGAGAAGGCAGGGATAAGTGAAGAGAGGCTGATTGTGGCTTTGGGCACACGCTGGATACCCGGTTATAGAGAAGGCGCGAGGTCGCCTTATTATAAAGATTTGAACGGGCTCATAGTGTCGATGAGAAAGTTCTGCGAGGAGAGAGGTATTCCACTCATAGATAGAGACGATGGCGAGTTGTTGAATGAGATAGCTATCTTGAAGAGCCGAAAGGAATATGCAAACGCCAAGGTTGTGGTTCTTGCGGGAGAGGATAGCCTTAATAATGGGCTATTGCTGCTACAGTCTACCAAAGACACTTTCTTGTTCGGAGTCGATAGAAGTAATCTCGCAGATGATAGCTATATACATCTTGTGGAGATGTTAGAGATAGCCGTGAAATTCGCTGTTACGGATATTCTCCCTCGAAATGATTCCAAGCTGCCGATAGAAAGACGCGCAAACTTCTGGGTCTTCGTCCCGCGCGCCGACCGCGTACTGGACGGGGATACCTTGAGAAGACTCTACGAGATCCAGAAGTTTGCTTAATGCCGCAGATTTCACCTGAAATTTTTACGGGTCCTGTTGTTCGGAAACGAAAAATTTACCCATATCCCTTGACAATCTGCGGCTCTCATGATATATTAGCTATGTTGATATTTAACGTAGTTAACTATCAAGGAGGTTAAGGATGACGACACTGTCGCTTGCGGAGTTTGCGGATAAGGTGGCGGAGATCATGCCGGTCATGATGAGAGAATTTTTCAGGAACCAGCCGGGCAGGTTTTATAAAACGCGGATCACCATCCCGCAATTTGTCGTCCTGGATATGTTATACAGAAGCGGCGAATCGAATATGACGGACCTCGCGCGCCATATTTTTGTCACAACCGCCGCGATGACCGGGATAGTCGATAGGCTTGTCAGAGACGGCTGCATCCGCAGGGCAGGTGATCCGAAGGACAGGCGCATGATAAGGGTGATGCTCACCTCAAAAGGCACGGGTGTGGTCAAGGATATGATTGAGAAGAGAAACAGGATGACCATGAAGATATTCGGAATGATATCTAGGAAAGATCGGTTTGAGTATCTGAGGATACTGGAGCATATAAGGGATCATATTAGAAAACAAGAGGAGTAGGCGGTATCAGCATGAAGAATAATATTCTAAAGAGATTGCTTCGTCGGGCTGAGGCCCTCCTCGCAATGACGCTAGTTGCGGCAGGAATCGTGCCTGTTTATGGCGGTATCGTTTGGGCTGATGATATTCCTGTCTTTGATAAGGAGTCTTTTCTCGTTTCAGCGCAGGCGGCTGCGACCTTGCGCATAGGGATGGTCGATTGCGTGGCGATGGCTCTCAAGAACAATTCCGATATACTCATTAAGAAGATTGTTCCGCAGATAGAAGATTCCAATGTAAGGATACAAAAATCGAGGTTCGAGCCAAACCTGTCATTTGACTGGGCGATGGAGGATACCACCGATTTAAGCACAACAACGCTCTCCGGTTTTAAAACGACGAAAACGAGGACAGGCCGATTCGATTTCGGATTTGACGAGAAGTTCGTGACGGGCACCGAACTCAACCTCGATTTTTTTAATACCAGGACGCGTTCAAACTCGGCGATCCAAACGCTGAATCCGGAATTTGACTCTGAGGCGCAAGTGACGATAACCCAGCCGCTGCTTAAGGGGTTCGGGATAATCGTGAACAAGGCCGACTTTCTGATAGCTAAGAATAACAGGTTAAAATCGGCCCAGGACTTCAGGCAGGAAGTGATAAAGGTCCTGACGGATGTTAAAAAGAATTACTACGATTTCCAGTACACTCAGGAGCAGTATAAAGTGGCTCAGGTTTCGTTAAAACGCGTCCAGAACCTCCATGATATAAACAAGGAGAAATACGCCAAGGGGCTGGCGAGCAATGTAGATCTTCTGCAGTCAGAATCCGAGGTCGCGCGTTTTGAAGAGGCCCTCCTTGCCGCGGAAAAGGATATGAAGCTGGCGGAAGACAACTTAAAATTTATAACCAACCTTGTCGATGACCCGGGGCTCTGGAACGCGAACATAATACTTTTAGACGGGATTTCTTATGAGCGAAAAGATGCGAAACTGATAGACGCCATAATACTCGCCTTCGATCACAGGCCTGACTATGAAGCCGCTAAATTTGACTTGAAGAACAGGGATATATCGGTCATATTTTACAGGAACAATATGCTTCCGAGGCTGGACCTTACGGGTAGTTTCGGCCTGAACGGGCTCGGCAAGACATTTGAAAAGGACATGGGTAATGTAGGCGGCGGCAAGTATCAGGACTGGCTTGTCGGGGTCACCTTCCGGCTGCCTTTGTTCAGTGACGAGGAGAAGGGTAAGTACGAAAAGTCAAAGTTTGAGAAGCTGCAGGCGCTCATCGCGTTTAAGAGGCTTGAACAGAAAATAATATTACAGGTAAGGGATAAGGTCAGGAAGGTTGAGATAAACTATAAGATGCTTGAGGCAAGCAAAAAGTCGAATGATGCTGAAGAGGAGAATTATAGCGCGCAGGAGACGCGTTTCAGGGCAGGGCTCGTTTCCACGCTTGATATCGTCATCTTCCAGGAGCGCCTCGCGCGCTCGGAAGTCAATTACGTTAAGAGCATCATCGATTACAATATCTCTTTGATAGAACTGGCGAAGGAAGAGGGCATGACGCTCGCGAATGACGGGATAATAATAGAAGGGGCTTAGAAGGGGTTCGAGAAGGGTTAATAGGGGTATAGAAGGGGGTCAGAAGAGGCAATAGGGGTGAAGAGGTGATAGGGGGGCGATTATGAAAAGGACAGCCATAAAATTTTTTGGTTTGCTTTTGATGGCGGCAGTTATTTCAGGCTGCGGAAAAGAAACCGGCCGTATGGATAAGGGTAAGGACGAGGCCATCCCGGTCAAGGTCATGAAGGTCAGGCTTGAAAACCTTGATAAGACGCTTGAATATGTCGGCAACATAAAGGGCAGGGACGAGGCTATCGTGTATCCAAAGATAAGCGGGAAAATTGTCGAGAAGGTCAAGGGAGAGGGCAGCTATGTTATGAAAGGCGACGCGATAGCCTATATCGACAGGGACGAGGTCGGGCTTAAATCTGAGAAGGCGCCTGTAGAGAGCCCGCTCACAGGCACCATAGGCAGAATTTATGTCGATATAGGTTCAAGCGTGACGCCGCAGACTCAGGTGGCGTTCGTCGCGGATATGGATAAGGCCGAGACAGACTTAAACATCCCTGAAAAATATTTGCCTATGATATTTATAGATCAAGAAGCGGAGATCAGCGTGGATTCATGCCCGGGAGAAAAGTTTAACGGTAAGGTCAGCATGATAAGCCCCATGATAGACCTGCAGACGCGGACAGCGCCTATAGAGATAACTATCGATAACGAGGGCCATCGCCTGCAGTCCGGCATGTTTGCCAAGGTCAAGCTTATCCTGGCAAAGAATAAAGATGTGCCGATTATTTTGAAAGAGGCCGTTATGGGCAAGGGTGCGGATACGTATGTTTACGTCGTTCAGGGCGCCACGGCGGCGCTGAAGAAGATAGCTCTGGGTATCCGGCAGGGTCCTTATTACGAGGTGAGGGGAGGCCTCAAAGGCGGAGAGTCGGTGGTTATAATGGGCCAGCAAAAACTGCGCGACGGCGCGCCTGTAAAGGCAGAGGAGTAGCGGCTCGTTAAAGAGTAAAGAGTATAAGGGAGAAATAAGGGGCGCAGAAATAAGGGACGCAGAGAAATGAGGGGCGCGGAGATAAGGGGAATGGAGAGCAGATGAATCTTCCGGAATTTGGCGTAAAGAAGCCGGTTACAAACCTGATGATCTTTTCGTCGATCATCATAATCGCGTTTTACAGCCTGTCAAAGCTGG
>JAUYDB010000014.1 GCA_030691985.1 Candidatus Omnitrophota bacterium
GCTCGACAGGAATCTCTTCCAGAAGAGGATATATCCAGCCATCGATATAAAACGCTCGAATACGAGGAAGGAAGAGCTTTTGGTGAAAGAGGATGAGTTGAAGAAAATATGGCTAATGCGCAAGGTGCTGAACGACCTCAACTCGGATGAGGCGATGCAGCTATTGGTCGAGAAGTTGTCCAAGACGAAAACGAACGCGGAATTTTTGATGTCGATGAACCAATAAAATATTAGGAGGTAGACGTGAAAGACAAGACACATCCTGAGTACAAAGAAGCGATCATCGCATGTGTGTGCGGAGAAGTGATACATACGCGCTCTACAAAACCAAACATCCATGTAGAGATCTGTTCCAAGTGCCATCCGTTTTTTACGGGAAAACAAAAGCTGATCGACTCTGCCGGACGAGTGGAAAAATTTTCGAAGAGATACGCCGGCAAGATAAAGTCAAAAACAGCGCAGAAGGAGGAGGCTCCAAAGCAATCCTCTGAAGAGAAAAGTCCTTAAAGGCGGCAAAGACAAAAATATATGATAGATAAAGTGGCGGAAGAGAAAAAGAGGCGATATGAGGAGTTGCATGGCTTGCTCGCCGATCCGAAGGTTATAGGAAATAGCGCCGAATATCAGCTTTACGCCAGGGAGATGGCGGCCCTCACGCCTCTGGTAAACGAGTATAACCGCTATCTCAAGATATCGGTTGACCTGCGGGACCTCGAGAAGGTGCTGGCCGACAAAAGTCATGACATGGATTTTATCGTTCTTGCTGAAGAGGAAAAACATAAGCTTGAGGAGGCATTGAAAGCGTCCGTGTCTTGTCTTGAGGATCTGATCCTCGAAAAAGAATCCGGCGCAGGGCGGAATATAATTCTCGAAATAAGGGCCGGCACCGGCGGGCTTGAGGCTAGCCTGTTTGCCGCCGATCTCTTGCGGATGTATTCAAAGTACGCTGCCGGGAAAGGCTGGAAGCTGGAGATGATAGACTCAAGCATGACCGAAAAGGGCGGATATAAGGAAGCGATATGCTCGGTATCGGGAGAAGGTGTTTATGGTAGGATGAAATTTGAAAGCGGAACGCACAGGGTGCAGCGTGTCCCTGATACTGAGGCGAGCGGCCGGATCCATACCTCGGCGGCGACAGTAGCGGTATTGCCGGAGGCCGAGGATGTGGAGATTAACCTTAAGCCGGAAGACATGCGGATAGATGTGTTCAGGGCCGGAGGGAAAGGCGGACAGAGCGTAAACAGGACGGATTCAGCAGTTCGCCTGACCCATATCCCGACGGGGCTTATCGTCACATGCCAGGATGAGAGGTCTCAACTCAAGAATAAGCAAAAGGCGCTTAAGGTCTTGCGCGCGCGCCTATATGATATTAAGCAGAATGAACAGAATGCAAAGATTACCAAGGCAAGGCGCGCGCAAGTCGGCACAGGAGACAGGTCGGAAAAGATACGCACCTATAATTTCCCGGACAGGCGCGTCACCGACCACCGGATCGGGTTTACCGCGCATAATTTAGAGGAAATTCTGGAAGGTAAGCTTGATGAGATAGTGGAGGCCTTAAGAAGGGAAGAGAAGAAGGTGAGGTTGAAAGCGGTATTGTGAAGACTATTACACCGTTTACGCCGGTTCAATACATAATAGGGCGCACGGAGTTCTGCGGCCTTGATTTTGCCGTTGACAAACGCGTTCTTATCCCGCGCCCCGAAACCGAGATTTTAGTAAGAACAGCTGTAGACTTAGCTTTCAGCTTTCAACTTTCAGCTTTAAGCTTGAACATTCTTGATCTCTGCACCGGCTCCGGATGTGTCGCAATCGCCATGGCAAAGGAAGCGCTCGACTTTAGAATAACCGCTTCCGACATTTCGAATGATGCGTTAGACGTCGCGACACTGAATGCCGAGCGCCACTATGTCTCTGACAGAATTGAGTTTATACAAAGCGATTTATTTGATAAAATAGCGGGTAAGTTTGATATAATCGTATCCAACCCGCCTTATATTGGCCGGTGGGAATTCAGCGGTATACAGAGAGAGGTGCTGATGGAGCCGCGAATGGCGTTGGATGGCGGGGAAGATGGATTGGATTTTTACCGCCGTATAGCTTGTAAAGCGCCGGCGTATTTACGCGATGGCGGGTATCTCGTTTTTGAAATCGGTTTTGGCCAGGCGGGGCTAATTAAAGATATTTTAGAGAATAAAGGCAGTTTTAATGTAATTGGCATAGAGCCGGATCGCAGCGGAATCGAAAGAGTGATTATCGCCCGTCATTGAGGCTATGTCGTAATATGTTTTTCCCCTCACCCTAACCCTCTCCCCTAAAGGGGAGAGGGGATTTTGAGGGAATTAATTTAAACTGCAATTTCCTCTCCCCTTTGGGGAGAGGACTAAGGTGAGGGGGTAGAAAATCGAATCTCAAAATGTATTTGCCGACGGGAATCAAAGTCTACTTTGGACACGAATGAGGTAAAGTAATGGATAAATTAGTCATAGAAGGCGCACAACCGCTGAAAGGGGCTGTCGCGATAAGCGGGTCGAAGAACGCGTGCCTTCCTATCCTTGCCGCGGCCTTGCTGTCTGACGACAGATCTGTCATCAGGAATGTGCCTTATTTAAAGGATATCGGAACGATGCTCAAGA
>JAUYDB010000269.1 GCA_030691985.1 Candidatus Omnitrophota bacterium
CCCTTGGAGGCCTGCTCGATACCGTCTTCCTTCGGGAAGAACGCATCGCTTGCAAGCGTGGAATCTTTCGCCCGGGAACGCCCTGCCTTTTCGCATGCGATCTTAACAGAATCGACCCTCGACATCTGGCCCGCCCCCACACCTACGGTCTTAGTGCCCCGGCACAGCACTATAGCATTCGACTTTACATGTTTGGCAACTACCCATCCGAACATAAGGGAGGCAAGCTGCTGGCCGGTCGGCCTCAGTTTAGTCACAAACTTCAGATCGGACTCTTTCAGCCGCGCGATGTCTCTATCCTGAACCAGAAGGCCCCCTACGACCTTTTTCATGTCCGGGTCTTTAAGATCTCTGTTTTTGCCGAAATCGCGCACCTCCAATAACCTCAGGTTCTTTTTTGCCTTAAGCGCGTCACAAGCCGCGGCTTCATAAGATGGCGCGATGATGCACTCGACAAAATCCGCTTCTTCCAAAATCGTCTTCGCGACTTCAAGGTCCACCGCCTTATTAAAACCGACGATACTCCCGAACGCGCTTAAGGCGTCACATTCAAGCGCGTCCATATATGCCTGTTTTAATGTCTTCGCGCTCGCCGTCCCACAAGGGTTCGTATGCTTTATTATCACGGCTGAGGGCTCATCAAATTCCTTCACTATCTCAAGCGCGGCGTTCAGATCTATTATATTGTTAAAGGACAGCTCTTTTCCGTGCAGCTGAACCGCATTTGAAACACTGGGCTCTGTGATCGACTCGTCTTTATAGAATGCCGCCTTCTGATGCGGGTTCTCGCCGTACCTTAAATCCTGCAGTTTTTTAAAATTCAGGTTCAATACGGGCGGGAACGCGTCTTTATTGTTCGCCGGTTCGCCGGTTCGCCGGTTCGCCGGTTTAGTGGTTCGGAGGTTCGTGAAATACTCATAGATAGCGGCGTCATAGCTGGATGTTCTTTGAAACACCTTCAGGCCCAGTTCAGAGCTTAAACTTTCCGAGACGCTGCCCGAGTTCTTCTCCATATCGGCAATGACTCCGGCGTAATCGGCCGGATCGCACACAACGCACACCGAGCGATGGTTCTTGGCGGCGCTCCTCAGCATAGAAGGCCCGCCTATATCGATATTTTCTATCGCCTCTTCCGGTTTTACGCCAGGTTTCGCCACTGTCTTCTCAAAAGGATATAAGTTCACGACTACCATATCTATGAGACCGATATCGTGAATCTTTACGGTCTCCATATGGCCTTTATTTTCGCGAAGCGCGAGAAGCCCGCCGTGGACCTTGGGATGCAGGGTCTTAACCCTTCCGTCCAGCATCTCAGGGAAACCGGTATGCTCGGAGACGTCTTTTACAGGAATGCCGAGAGCCCTTATGGCCTTGGCCGTCCCGCCCGTGGACAATATCTCCGCTTTGAATTTGTCCAAAACCTTCACCATGCCTTCCAATCCCGCTTTATCGGATACGCTTACAAGCGCCCTTTTTATCTTTATCATCTTCTTCTCCATTTTCTAGCATATAGCGGATAGTTTTATATTATTCCTATACGCTAAACGCTATACGCTAATCTTATCGCTTAACTACATTATATGCTACTTTTTAGCCTTTCCCTGATTTGCAACGGCCTCCATCGCTTTTTTGACTTCCTCGGGTGAGCCCAGATAATAGCTCTTTAGCGCTTTTAAACTATCATCGAGCTCATAAACCAGGGGAAGGCCGGTGGGTATATTAATACCGACTATATCCTTGTCCGACACATTGTCGAGATACTTTACAAGGGCCCTCAGGCTGTTTCCGTGGGCCGCGATTATCACGCGCTTTCCCGATTTTACGGAGGGCTCGATCGTCTCATGCCAGTAAGGCAAAAATCTCGCCACGGTGTCTTTAAGGCACTCTGTCATAGGTATATCTTTTTTATCGAGGTCCTTATACCTGGAGTCATTGGCAGGAGATCTCGGATCTGCCTGTTCAAGCGCGGGAGGACGGATGTCGTAGCTCCTCCTCCATACCAGGACCTGCTCCTCTCCGTATTTTGCCGCCATCTCGGACTTATTCAGGCCCTGCAATGCCCCGTAATGCCTTTCGTTGAGCCGCCAGGAATTAAATACGGGGATCCACATCAGGTCCATCTCGTCAAGGGTGACCCAGAGCGTCCTTACAGCCCTCTTCAATACCGAGGTGTAGGCGGCATCGAATACAAGCCCTTCTTTCTTCAGGGCCTGGCCAGCCTTCATGGCTTCCGCCATGCCCTTATCGGAGAGGTCCACATCGGTCCAGCCGGTAAACCTGTTCTCCTTGTTCCACGCGCTCTCCCCATGCCGCAGCAGCACCAGTCTCTTCATGCTGAAGTTCTCCTCTTGCTTTTTAGAAAATATATTGTATCACAAAAATAGCTTGAACGCAACCCTACCCCAAAATGATCATGGTGAAATCATGAAAATCGGGGGACATAATACCTATTTTCTCTCGAGATAGATTATATAGAAATAGGTATTATGTCCCCCGATTTCCTCCGAACCACAAGCGAGCATGGGATGGGGTTGCCCGCCGCTTAGGAAAAGTCAGGTTGCCTGATAACAGAATTAGGCGAAGCCCCCCCCTGGCCGCATAACATAGACGGACTTTAGTCGGTTAATCTGCCATATCGTTGAGATTAAAATTCTCCACCTCTTGCGGCGGTGGCCTACGAAAATTTAATTGACAACTCTTGGCGCGTATCTTAAGATGTAGTTACTCATGATAAAACAAGGATTGGTTTCCTCGATAATTTGGGCAGCAGGAATAGCTCTGACGATACTTTTGTATTTTGCGATGCTATTCTTCTCTGTGGCCCTCTTTCCGTTCGACAAGAAACGAAAAGTCGCGCACGCGCAATGTTTCTGGTGGGCTGACGCATTGATAGCGCTAAATCCTTACTGGCAGCTCAGGGTCAGCGGCTTTGAAAACATTGACAGGAAGAAGACGTATGTGATAGTCGCAAATCACCAAAGCCTTGCGGACATCATAATCGTATATAAAACGAAGATGCAGTTCAAATGGGTCGCAAAAGAGAGCCTTTTTAAAGTGCCTTTTGTGGGGTGGTCTATGTCGCTTGCCAAGCATGTAAAACTTAAAAGGGGAGATTTTTCGAGCATCAAAAAAGTTTATAAAGAGGCCGCAAAATGGCTAAGGAGCGGAATGTCTGTCCTCTTCTTTCCTGAAGGTACGCGCAGCACAACCGGGGATATGAAGGATTTTCAGAATGGAGCTTTTAAGCTCGCCATAAAAGAGAGGGTTCCGATCCTGCCGATATCGATACGGGGAACCGGAAACATCATGCCGAAGGGGGGCCGGCTGTTTAATACCAAAATGCCGGTCAGTATAAAGGTATTGCCTGAAATCGATACCACAACATTCCAGGCCGCCGACTTTGCCAGGCTGCGGGATCTCGTCCGGGCAATGTTGGAAGCGGCTTGAATAACGCTGATTTGACTTATCGCAATACACTATACGCGATGCGCAATACGGGGTTAAGCTACTTAGCGGCGTGAAATGGCACCGTCCATATATCTTCGCCATATTCTTTAACTGCTCTATCGCTTGAAAATTTTCCAGACCTCGCAACATTTACTATAGACCGCTTAATCCATTCATCTTTGTTTGCGTATACCTTCGAGACGATCTCCTGCGTTCTGCAATAATCATCAAAATCGGCAC
>JAUYDB010000277.1 GCA_030691985.1 Candidatus Omnitrophota bacterium
GGTATCGTGTGGGATAAAATGGGGGACACCCATTTTATGCAGTTTTTATTGATAAAAAATGAGTGTCCCCTATTTTATCCGCAATCTATCTCGAGAGAAATAGGTATTGTGTCCCCCAATTTTCCTGATTTCTATTGATTCTTTTTATGCGAGGTTTGGTGGCGCCTGCGAACCTTGTCAAATACTTCTTTATTTATCGCTTGCCGGTCGATTGGCTTACCTTCGGCTTTGAGCTTTTTGACTATCGCCTGCACCATCTTTCGCTTGATATTCTTCTGTCCCGTTACGCTTTTTTTTCTTTTGCTGAATCCACACCAATCTTTGTAAATTCCCATTATAAATCTCCTATAAAATCAAAAACCAGGAAACCACTCAATACCTATTTCTCCTTTTCTATTTAAAGAAAGTATACATTAAAATATAGGAGTGGACAAGGTTTTTTAATTAATTTTTGATTAATTTGTTTTTGTTTATCCGCATTTAAATGATATACTTAATATGCTTAGCTAGTTTGAGCTATCCTATGGATAACTTCTGATATAAAAGTCTGATATCTAATGCCCAACTGTTGCGCCTTATGTTTGATGTTTGCGAGATCGTGGCTATTAACACGGATGTTTAGAACCGCGTCCTTTTTCCTTGCGGCTATGGCATTAACGATTTGCTCATATTCCTGTTTATCCACGGGAACGAAATGCTCAAGGCTATCTTCGATCATCCGCTCTTCCCTTGTTAACTTAATCTTTCTCATAACGCCTCCCCTTTTTGTAAAGTTTCATCAATTTTCTGCTCGGATATATTGTTTTTAAGAATATCGCTTCGCCCTCTATTACATACGGCACAACCCACAGATACCCTTTATGCTGATAAATAAGGATCTTCTGGTTTTCTCTGTTCGGGTGTTTGCGTATATCGATTAGTCTGGAAGCTATAATCTCTTCAAACAAAACGCCTCGCGTCCGTTTTAACCTTTCGCTTTTAAGCGCATTCCACCTGATTTCTTTCATGGTTCGACTCGTTTCACTCGCTCACCATGACCCTGAGCAAACAAAGTGCGTCGAAGGGTCATATATTGTATATACATATTGTATTATATAATTGGCGAAAGTCAAGAAAAAAATTCGCCAAATACGTTAAACTAACCATATCCTAAAATAGGTTGACGCGGAAATTGGCCTTTAGGGGCGACCTGATGCATATCAGATAGGTTGCCGCTCATGAGGACGGATTGTATTCCCTGCTGATTTAATTTGCCTGGTTTTTCGTGTAAAACTGACAGCTCTAATAAAAATTATTGTATATTGTATATAATGCGCGGCTCATTCAATAAGCAAAAGGGATCAGACCCATTCACGGCTTAAAATACGCGTTGGGTCAGACCCCTTTTTACGACATGGTGAGCCGCGCAGGACTCGAACCTGCCGCAACCACATTAAAAGTGTGGTGCTCTGCCTGATGAGCTAGCGGCCCTTGTAAAGTCAAACTAAGGTTGTAGCGTATAGCGGGTAGCGTTTAGCGTATAGGAAAGCCGTTCGACTTACTATGCGCTATTCGCTAAACGCTATACGCTAACCCTGAATATCTTTCTCTTTCGCCGCGAGGAGGCTGTCTATCTCTTTTATATACTTGTCGGTGAGCTTCTGGATGTCGTCCTGAGTTTTGAATTTCTCGTCTTCGGTGATCTGTTTATCCTTCTCCGCCTTTCTGGTATGCTCAATCGACGTGTGGCGCGCGGTCCTTATCGAGACGTGCCCGTCCTCGGCTATCTTTTTCAAGATCTTGTCGAGCTCGGAGCGCCGTTCCAAAGTAAGAGACGGCATGGAAAGCCTGATCACCTTGCCGTCATTGGTCGGCATTATTCCTATATCGGACTTCTGAATGGACTTCTCAATCTCGCCCAGGATGTTTTTGTCCCACGGTTGTATGACTATCAGCCTTGCATCGGGCGTTGACACGGCCGCAAGCTGTTTGAGCGGCGTGGAAACTCCATAATAATCAACTCTTATGCCTTCGACAAGAACGCTCGACGCCCTCCCTGTCCGCACCGTCGCAAATTCTCTCTGGGTCGATTCTACGGTCTTCTTCATTTTAAGTTCCGTTTCAAAAAAAATCTCTTTTACAGTCATAGTCCCCTCACCCTTTTACTATGGTTCCTATTTTTTCTCCGGTAATAACCTTCTTTATATTCCCCTCTTTCATCATATTAAAAACCACTATCGGCAGATTGTTGTCCATACAAAGGCTGATGGCTGTCGTATCCATAACCTTAAGCCCTTTTTTCAAAACGTCTATGTATCTCAGCTCCTCATATTTTTGCGCGCGTTTATTTTTAACAGGGTCGGACGAATAGACTCCGTCGACCTTTGTGGCCTTCAGTATCACGTCGGCGCCTATTTCGACGGCGCGCAGCGCCGCTGTCGTATCGGTCGTGAAATAAGGGTTGCCTGTGCCTCCGACGAATATCACGACACGGCCCTTTTCCATGTGCCTTATGGCGCGCCTCCTTATATACGGCTCGGCCAACTGCTGCATCGCGATCGCCGTCTGGACACGGGTGAAGACGCCGTTCTTCTCGAGCGCATCCTGCAAAGCCAGTCCGTTTATGACTGTGGCGAGCATTCCCATGTAGTCGGCGCTCGCCCTGTCGATGCCTTTGACACTCCCTGAAACGCCTCTAAAGATATTACCGCCGCCTATGACTATCGCTATATCAACACCGAGCTTCTTCGAGTCTTTGATCTGTCTTGCTATAGAGGCGGTTACCTCGTAATCGATGCCGTAACCCAATCGGCCCTGAAGCGCTTCACCGCTCAACTTGAGTACCACGCGTTTAAATATTGGCTTCTTCATATTCGGTTAACTGAGTCAAGCAACAAGTTTAGCGTATAGCGTTTAGCGAATAGCGTATAGTAGAGTCAGACAACCTGTTTAGCGAGTAGCGTATAGTTTTTTATTTTTCCTATACGCTAAACGCTATCCGCTATACGCTAAATCTCCTCGCCAACCTGGAACCGCACGAATCGCCTGACGACGATATTCTCGCCTATCTTGGCGATCATCGACGTCAGGACATCCTTCACCTTAAGGCCGGGATCTTTGATAAATGGCTGTTCTAGAAGGCACACTTCCTCGATAAATTTTGTAAGCTTGCCTTCTACGATCTTATCTGCCGCGCAAGCGGGTTTACCCGTTAACTGCGCCTTTATTATCTCTGTCTCTTTTTTAACAGCGTCTTCCGGCACATCAACCCTACTCACATATAACGGATTGGAAGCCGCGACCTGCATAGCTAAATCTTTTACAAATGTCTTGAAACCGTCGTTCCTTGCCACAAAATCCGATTCGCAATTAACCTCGACCAGGACGCCAATCTTTCCCCCGAGGTGAATATAGCTTTCAACCCTTCCTTCTTTTGCAGCCCTGCCTATCTTTCTGGAAGCCATGGCAACACCCTGTTTTCTCAATATTTCTATGGCTTTATCGATATCTCCGCCGGCATCCCGAAGGGCCTTTTTGCAGTCAACCACGCCCGCGCTTGTCTTCTCTCTCAGTTTCTTTATCGCGTCTATCATGTTGTTCTCCTCGTTATAGTAACACTGATACGCTAATACGACACTTTTTAGCGTATAGCGGGTAGCGTTTAGCGTATAGAAAAAACCGTCCGACTTACTATACGCTATACGCTAAACGCTAAACTTGTTGTCTGACTCAAACTACTTCCCTTTCTTCTTTCGTTTGATGGGAACGTCTTTGGGCTTTTCTTCGTCTTCCTTCAGTTTTATATCGCCCTCTACAAGCTCCTCGATCTTTGTGTCGAGCACCTTTATCTCCTCGAACTCCTGCGCCTCTTCCGCCTCTTCTTCCTCGTCAACCTCGTCAGCTGCTTTTACCTTTATCTCGCCTGCGGCAAAGGCCCTCTTCCCTTCCTGGATGCTTTCCGATATGAGGCCTGTTATCACCTTTATTGAGCGTATGGCATCATCGTTACCGGGTATTATGTAATTTATCACATCGGGGTCCGAATTGGTATCCACGAGCGCAACCACAGGTATGCCAAGCTTCTTTGCCTCTTTTACCGCGATATCCTCCTTTTTGGAATCGATGATGAAGATAGCTTTTGGCAGTTTATCCATGCCCCTGATACCTTCCAGGTTTTTGTTAAGCTTAAATCTCTCCTTGTTCAACTGTGAGGCCTCTTTTTTAGACAGTTTCGCGAGCCTACCGTCTTCTTTCATCTTATCGAGCTCATCCAGCCGCCTGATGCTCTTCTTGATAGTCTGAAAGTTGGTAAGCATGCCGCCTAACCACCTTTGATTCACATAGAACATGCGGCATTTCAGGGCCTCTTCTTTTATTATATCCTGCGCCTGTTTTTTAGTACCTACAAATAGGATAGTGGCGCCGCTTGCGGAAACGCTTGTCAAGAAATCACAGGCCTTTTTTATGCAATTTACGGTCTTTTCAAGATCTATTATGTAGATGCCGTTCTTTTTTCCGAATATGAACTTCTTCATCTTGGGATTCCAGCGCTTCGTTTCGTGCCCGAAGTGGACTCCCGCCTCCAGTAAGCCTTTCATCAGCGTAGTAGGTTCTGCCATGTTTTGTTATTTATCCTCCTTTTATTTCGAGTCGAAAATTCATGTTTAGCTGTCAGCTGTCAGCCTTCAGCAAAAAAAGCTGAAAGCTAACACAGCTATAACAAGGCGTTTTGCGACGGTCTCATTATAGCAATAAATCCGTTTTTTTCAACATTTATCTTATCATGTTATCCCTGAATTGCATGTCATACAGCCGTTTATATAACCCCTCTTTACGGATAAGATCATCGTCAAAACCCGCATCTAATATGCGGCTTTTATCCAAGACATAGATAGAGCTGGCATGCTTTATTGTGCTCAGGCGATGGGCTATCACAAAGACTGTCCTGCCCTTCATCATCCTGTCTATCGCCTCCTGGACAAGTATCTCCGATTCCGTATCGAGCTGGGACGTCGCCTCATCTAATATCAGGACAGGCGGATCCTTGAAGACGGCGCGCGCTATCGCAAGCCTCTGTTTCTCGCCGCCTGATAACCGGAAACCGCGTTCGCCGATCACGGTATCATAGCCTTCCGGCATTTTTATTATAAAGTCATGGGCATTGGCTATCCTCGCCGCCTTGATTATAGCGTCCTTAGCGCAATTCTCGGAGCCGTAAGCGATGTTTGCCGAAACAGTATCATTGAAAAGGATCGTCTCCTGCGTGACTATCCCTATCTGGCTCATCAGGCTCTTGATAGCGCAATCCCGTATATCTACGCCGTCTATGGTTATCCTGCCGCTCGTAACATCGTAAAAGCGCGGTATGAGATTTACAAGAGTGGTTTTACCTACGCCGCTTGGGCCCACAAATGCGGCAATCTCGCCTACTGTGACTTCGAAACTTATATCTTTAAGAATATCTCTGTCCTCATATCTGAAATAGACGTTCTCGAATCTGACTGTTCGTTTAATCCGCGGAAGTTCTGCTGCCCCCGGTTTTTCGCGGACGGAAGGTTGCGTATCCAGGACCTCGAATATCCTGTCCGCGGCGGCGAGGGCCTGTTGATTTATGGTATATACGTTCGTGATGCGCTTTATAGGCCTCATGAGCGAAAGAAGGCACGCAAGAAACATCAAAAACGCCCCTACGGAGAGCTTGCCGGAGAGTATATCTTTTCCGACTATCCACAATATTATGGCCACAGATAATATGCCTACGAACTCGGTTATCGGGCTTACCACCGTCATCCTCTTAACCGACTTCATCATCAATCTGTAAAAATGCTGGTTCTGGCTTTCGAACTTCTTTGCCTCATAATCTTCCATGGAGAAGGCCTTTACCACGCGCACACCCGAAATAGTCTCATGCAGCGTCATGGTTATGTCTCCCATCTGTTCCTGCGACTGCCTTGAGATGGACTTAAGCCTCTTGCCTATTTTCACAACGGGATATACGACAAGAAGCAGCAATAAAGCTATCATGCCTACAAGCGCCCATGATATAGAAAAATATACTTTGACGGCTAAAAGCATGCTTATATACATGATAAGCTGGACGGGTTGGTATAAGAGATCCGTAAGCCCGGTGGAGATGGCGTCCCTTATCACGGCCGCGTCATAGGTTATCCTGGACATGAGCTTTCCGGTAGAATGTTTGGAATAAAAATCCATTGAAAGGGTCAAGAGCTTTCTATATATGATGTTCTTCACGTCCCGTATCACACGCTGGGCTACATCATTCATGAGATACGTCTGGCAGAATTCGAACAAATTCTTAAGGAGCCATAAAATGATCACGATGAAGATCATCCTGTTCAGAAGATCCATTGGTGAAAGCGAATTTGCCGTTTCGATCAGCCTTCTTATGAATTGGGGGAGAAGCTCCGCATGAGGCACCACCATTTTTTTACCGGCCACTATGTTATCCGCAAGCGGTATTATCATGCTTATAGAGACACCGCTGAAAACAGAAGAAACCATCATGCACAAGCCGGCCAGGACAAGCACCCACGCATGCGGAAGGACAAATATTACCAATCTCGTATATTGTTTCATATTTAATGCTATAGTATCATGCGTAGTTACCTTTGTCGAGGGAAAACTGATAAGTGAATTAAAGTCCCTTGATAAGTGATTAAATAAGTGCT
>JAUYDB010000180.1 GCA_030691985.1 Candidatus Omnitrophota bacterium
TACCTATTTCCTTGAGATTTTGTGCAAGGAAATAGGTATTGTGTCCCCCGATTTCCCCCCCGCGAAATATTCTATGGTTTTCGACAATCCTTCTTTTAATCCGACTTTCGGGGACCATCGGAGAAGCTTTTTGGCTTTTGATATTGCGGGGCGCCGGACTTTCGGATCGTCAACCGGCAGCTCTTTAAAGACGATCTTACTTTTAGAGCGGGAGAGCCTGATAATTAATCTCGCTAAATCCAATAATAACATCTCATCAGGATTTCCGATATTTACGGGTTCGCTTACGGAGGATATCAACAAATTGTATATTCCGCCTACCATGTCGGATACATAACAGAAGCTCCTCGTCTGGGAACCGTCTCCGTAGATTGTTATAGGGATATCCTTAAGCGCCTGGCCTATAAAATTAGGGATGGCCCTCCCGTCATCTTCCCTCATCCTCTCGCCGTATGTATTAAATATCCGGACTATCCTGGTATCCATCGCGTGATACCTTTGGTAGGCCATCGTTATGGCTTCCGCGAATCTCTTCGCCTCGTCATAAACGCCCCGCGGCCCGATACAATTGACGTTGCCCCAGTAAGTTTCGGGCTGCGGATTTACGAGCGGGTCGCCGTAAACCTCGCTCGTTGACGCGAGAAGAAATACGGCCCTCTTCTCTTTCGCCAATCCAAGCGCTTTATGCGTTCCGAGAGAACCGACCTTCAGCGTCTGGATCGGGTATTTGAGATAATCCGCCGGGCTCGCGGGAGAGGCGAAGTGCAGTATGTAATCAACCCTGCCTTTTACATTTATATATTTTGTCACATTATGTTTTACAAATTCAAAATTCTTATCCTTAAGGAGATGCTTGATGTTTTCTATTTTTCCGGTTAACAGGTTATCCATGCAGATGACCCTATAGCCTTTTCCGACGAGAAAGTCAGAGAGGTGCGAACCTATAAACCCCGCCCCGCCTGTAATAAGCGCTGTTATTTTCAGTTTTTTCGCGTGAACCATTTTATCGTGCGTTTCAGCCCTTCATCGAATTTGACTAACCTCTTTATCCCCAATAGCCGTTTCATCTTGGTTATATCGGCGCGCGTTGTGCGGACGTCGCCGTGCCGTTTTGGGGCATACTCCGGTTTGATGCCGGTCTTCAATATCTTATTTGTCGATCTTACTATATCAATCACCGATGTCGTGGTGCCGCAGGCAACGTTGAAAACCTCTCCCGACACTCCCTTAGCGACGCACGCTTTTAAATTGGCCTCCACAACATTAGCCACATACGTAAAATCCCTTGACTGTTTTCCGTCCCACTCCACCACCGGGGACTTGCCGTTCAAAATGTTAAAGATGAATGCGGGTATTACCGCGGAGTATTTGGATTCGGGATTCTGCCTCGGCCCGAAGACATTGAAATACCTCAGGCTAACCGTCTCAAGCCCGAATGTTTTAGCGAATGTCACGCAGTAATGCTCGGCCGCGAGTTTCGCGACCCCGTAAGGCGATATAGGGCCCGGCAGGTGCGACTCCTTCTGCGGAAATTCCTTCGCGTCGCCGTAAGCCGAGCTGGAAGAGGCATAAACGACTCTTTTTACTCCTGCCTCTTTGGCGGCCATCAAAATATTGAGCGTCCCGGACACGTTTATGTCGTTGGTCGTAAACGGGTCATCGACCGATTTCGGCACAGACCGCAGAGCCGCCTGGTGAAGGACAAAATCGATACCCCGCATAGCTTCGGCGCAGGCATTTCTATCCCGGATATCGCCTTCGATAAGTTCGATACTGCCCAAAAACGGCTCGAGATTTTCCCGTTTTCCTGTGATAAAATTATCGAGGACCCTCACCTTCTTCCCGCGCCGCACAAGCTCTTCCACTATATTGGAACCTATGAAACCCGCGCCTCCCGTGACGAGATACTTCGCCATATTATAACCTCACTATGTTGGCTTTATTTTTAATGTCCTTTAATATATTTCTCGTATCCACTATCAAAGAAGCATTCCTCGCGACAAACTGATAGTCCACATCCGAATGGTCCGTTACTATAACCACACAATCCGATTCGCCGAGGGAAGCCTTGTTAAACTCCACACATTTTAGATTTATGTTATGTATCTTCAGATAGGGAAATAGCGGGTCGTAATACGAAACGATCGCGCCCTTTTTAATTAAAAGCTCTATTATCTCTAAGGCAGGAGATTCGCGCAGGTCTTTCACATCTTTTTTATAAGCGACTCCCATGACAAGGACCCTGGAGCGCCGCAAAGGCTTCTCAATTTCATTCAGGGCTTCCGATATCTTCCTGACAACATATCCCGGCATCTCGGAATTTATGTAAGAAGCAAGCTCAATGAAGCGCGCCTCAAACCCATACTGCCTGGCCTTCCACGACAGATATATCGGGTCCACAGGAATACAGTGGCCGCCCACGCCGGGGCCGGGATAGAACGGCATGAAACCGTACGGCTTGGTCCTGGCCGCGTCGATGACCTCCCATACGTTGATGCCGAGCTTATCGCAGAGGAGCATCACTTCATTCACAAGCCCTATATTGACGATCCTGAACGTGTTCTCGAGAAGCTTTACCATCTCGGCGACTTTTGCCGACGACACAGGAACGACCGTATCTATCGCCTGCTCATATAAAAGTTTCGAGATCCCGGTCGACTCTTTCGAAAGGCCGCCTATTATCTTGGGCGTATTTTTGGTGTTATATCTCGCGTTCCCCGGGTCCACCCGTTCGGGGGAGAACGCGAGATAAAAGTCTTTGCCCTCTTTTTTGCCGCCCGATTCCAGCACGGGGAGCATGACCTCTTCCGTGGTGCCAGGGTATGTTGTGGACTCAAGGACCACAAGCTGCCCCCGCTTCATATATCTCTTTATCTTTTCTACGGCGGCGGCTATATATGAGACGTCCGGTTCTTTCGTCTTATATAGCGGCGTCGGGACGCATATTATAACGGCATCCAACGCTTTTATGAGGCTGAAATCGGTTGAGACAACGAGCCTCCCGCTCGCCATCGCTTCCTTTATATCCGAGGAGGAGACATCCAATATATAGGATTTGCCCTTTTTAAGGCGTACCACCCTGTCTTCATCGATGTCGATCCCGTATACTTTGAACCCGCTCTTAAAAAATGTGATCGCGAGCGGCAACCCCACATAGCCCAGGCCTATTATGCCGATCTTCGCTTTCTTCTTCAAAATCTTATTTTCCAGTTCTTTCAGCATACGTTTAACCTCATTTTTTTACCCCTATTATTTCCTCACGCTACCCCTCACCCTAACCCTCTCCCCTAAAG
>JAUYDB010000184.1 GCA_030691985.1 Candidatus Omnitrophota bacterium
GGATTTCCTCATAATTTCCTCTCCCCCGAAGGGGAAGAGGATTAAGGTGAGGGGGAATTTTGTTATAACCCCATCATTCAATATTCCCCAAAGGAGAGGGAACTGCTGCTTTGGAATTTCATACAAAAATATGTCAGTCCATAATGACGACTTCGGTCCCTTCCGGGACGATGACAGAGAGCTCTTCGACGTCGGAGTTCTTCATCCTGACGCATCCTTCGGTAACGCTCCTGCCTATAGACTCCGGCTCTATGGTTCCGTGTATGCCGTAACTCGGTTTGGACAGGCCCAGCCATCGGGAACCAAGCACGTTCTTTGGGTCGCCGGACTTAATCACTCCGCCGGTCGATGGGTACCATGGCGGATCCACAATCTTATTCGTTATTGTAAAATTACCTACCGGAGTACAGGAATTCTTTCCGGTAGAAACCTTGTAGGTCTTAATTATCTCGCCGTCAGATTTCAGCGTAAGTATATTCTGCGATTTGTCTATTACTATGCTGAATTTTGCCTTCGGCATTTTTAATTTTATGCCCACCCTGATAATGTTGTCCTTCAGGCCGTTCATTTTTGTAATAAGATCTGCTGTGGTGCTAAATTTCTTCGCGAGGGCGCTTATCGTATCACCCTTCCGGACCTCGTAAACTAAAAAATCCTGATTGAGCAGCGGAGAAAAAAGTATCTTTATGTTCAGGTCGTCAAGTGCTTCCTGGGCCTTCGAGACATTGACCGAATTCGGGAACTTTTCGATTATATTCTGATACGCGTCTTTTGCCTTTAGACTGTCTCCTGTCTTCTCGTAAACATCCCCAAGCAAAAAATACGACGATTCGGCCTGAGGGGAATCCGGATATTTGGTTATAACTGATTCCGCGTTTTTGATAGCCGATTCCCGGTCTTGCTGATTAAATGATTTTACCGCCATTTTTGGAGGCGCCGCTTCCTCCGCGGACTTCGCGGCAGGACGAGGCGGACGGGCTCCAATATTGTCAGCCGGGCCGGAAATAACCTTATAAGATAACGCGGCTATAATTATAAACATCGCGAAACTCACTGATATAACCACAATCAAAAATCTGTTACCCATCATTAATCCTTTTTTAAGTTTATTTATAAAGAAGCAGTGAAACCAGGATACCCAGGGCTGAGCCTGCCCAGACTTCTATCGGCGTATGCCCGAGGAACTCTTTCAGTTTCTCTTCATCTAATTTCTTCTTCCAGTATATGTCGTCCAGCATTTTGTTCAAAATGTTGGCCTGCTTGCCCGCCGCTAACCTCACTCCCTGGGCGTCGAACAGGACTGTCAGGGTAAATGTCAGCACTACGGCAAACCATGCGGAATCGAAACCATAAGTAACGCCTATGGAGGTGGCAAGCGCCGAGACCCCTGCGGCATGAGAGCTTGGCATGCCGCCTGACCCGACAAACCACCTGAAATTAAACCTCTTCTCTCTCATGACACCGAGGATAACCTTGATCATCTGGGCTATTATCCACGATGCCGCCGACGTCCAGAATATATAATTTCTGGTGAATTCGAATATATACATATATCTGCCCGGTTTATGAACTTAGCCCCTCACCCTAACCCTCTCCCCTAAAG
>JAUYDB010000204.1 GCA_030691985.1 Candidatus Omnitrophota bacterium
CTCATAATTTCCTCTCCCCCGAAGGGGGAGAGGATTAAGGTGAGGGGGAAATTGCGCCAATTTGGACAGCAATGGGACACAATATCTATTTCCTTGAGATTTTGTGCAAGGAAATAGGTATTGTGTCCCCCTATTTCCTGACGGTTTTTTTGCTGAAAGCTGAAAGCTGAAAGCTCAAAACATCATCTCGTTATCTCAAGTATCTTATATTTCAAAGTCCCCGCGGGCACCTTGATCTCTACCTCATCCCCTTTTTTATGATTCAAAAGGCCTACCCCTACGAGCGAGGATACGGAGATCTTGTTCTGGGCGTAATCCGCTTCGTCCTCCGAGACGAGCATATATTTAAGCTCTTCGCCGGAGTCCAAATCTTTGAGTTTTACCGTCGCGCCGATCAATACCTCGTCCTTCGAGATTGTGTCGTCATCGAGGATCCGGGCGCTGGCCAATGTCCCTTCGAGTTCGGATATCCGTTTTTCGTTTAAGCCCTGCGCCTCCTTTGCCGCGTCATATTCGGCATTCTCGCTTATGTCGCCGTGCGCCCTTGCCGAGCCAATGGCCTTGGACAGGTCCCTCCGTTTTACGGTCTTCAGATATTCCAGATCTTTTCTTAATTTTTCGTAACCGCCGCGGGTTAAATAGTTGCCGCCGTTCTTCATATTTTGGCCTCCTCGCATAGAGCGGCGCCGCTCTCGTTATGGCACGGGCCGTTATCCGGGCATCTGCCCGTCCAGCAATAAAGACACAGTTTCTCTTTAGGAAGGCCTATCGCCGAAACCATGTCGTCAACGGTCTGATACCGAAGGGTTGTAACCCCTAAATCTTTCGCGATCCATTCAACCATCTTCCTGTATTCAGGAGAGCCGCAGTCGATATATCCGGACAGGTCTTCGATATCGCGGCCCTCTATGGCGCGTATCGCCCTCCTTGCGGCGAGCTCATCGATGCTGCGCGTCGAGAGGTTGAATATGCACGGGTACATAAGCGGCGGGCATGCCGGCCGCACATGAACTTCTTTGGCGAGAGAATCCCATAATTTTTTTATGGCGAAATTCTTAAGCTGCGTCCCCCTCACAATCGAATCTTCGCATATGACGATCCTGTTGCCCTCGATTATCTCTTTAATGGCTATAAGTTTCATCTTCGCTATCAGGTCTCTGGTCTCCTGCGATGGCGGCGTGTAGCTCCTGCCGTATCCTGGGGTGTATTTAACTAACGATCTGCGGTACGGTTTCCCGGACTCCA
Source organism: Candidatus Omnitrophota bacterium (assembly GCA_030691985.1). Classification (GTDB taxonomy): domain Bacteria; phylum Omnitrophota; class Gorgyraeia; order 2-01-FULL-45-10; family 2-01-FULL-45-10; genus JAUYDB01. The sequence continues at coordinate 1,246 of JAUYDB010000204.1, forward strand.
TCGCGTATCCGATCGCGTGTCCGACTCCTGAATCAGGGACCCCCGAAACAATATCCACTCCTATATCCGAATCATGTTTCGCAAGAAACCGGCCGCACCTCTCCCTGACCACTTCGACGTTTATCCCTTCATAGTTTGAAGCCGGAAATCCCGTATAGATCCACAAGAATGCGCATATCTGGCTTGAGCTATGGCCGTTTATTTTAGGCACGATGCCATTTTCGCTTATCAGCACCACTTCGCCGGATTGCAGATACTTCACAACTTCGAAATCGCTGTTCGGAAAAGCGGTCGTCTCCGAGGTCACCGCCCACGCGTCATGGCGCCTCCCGATGACAAGAGGCGTATATCCGAACCTGTCCCTTGCCGCGTATATTCCGTCTTTATTCAATAATAAAATCGAGCACGAACCCTTGATAACCTTAAACATCTTTTCTATGCCGTCCGTGATAGAGTTTCCTTCGATGATAAGTTTTGCCGCAAGCTCTGTCGCGTTGACAGAGCCCTTTGTGACTTCCGTAAAAGATACCCCTCTCATTAAAAGCTTCGCCGTCAGTTCCTCCATATTATCTATCAAACCGTTAGTGACTATGCAGAAAGGGCCTAATTTGGAGTTTAAATATATCGGCTGCTCATCGAACGCGCTTATTACGCCTATGCCCTTATTGCCTTTTACGTGTTTGGTATCCTCGAAGAATTTCGATTTGAACTGGCTCTGGCTTATGTTATGTATCTGGCGCGTGAACTTCTCTCCCAGGATCGCCATGCCTCCGTATTCGGTCCCCAAGTGCGAATGGTAGTCCGTGCCGAAAAAGAGGTCCTTCACGCAATCCCCGTTAGAAACTACTCCAAAAATACCGCTCATATGCTATTCTCCTTTTTTAGACTTTCAAAAATTTTCCATATCGCCGGGAAGCGGCGAAGTAAATTCCATCTTTTCCTTAGTGAAAGGGTGGGTAAATCCGACATGCCGCGCATGGAGGGCAAGGCGCCTCGCCTTCAGCTTAAAATCTTTCCTGAACGCGTAAAGGCGCTCGCCAAGCAGGGGATGGCCCGCCTCTTTCATATGAATCCTGATCTGGTTTGTCCGCCCCGTGACCGGTTCTACCTCCAATATAGTAAAATCCTTTTTCCTCGTAAGCACCTTGAATCTCGTTTCAGCGTGTTCGTTTCTGCCTTTATTCCTATTGTAAATGGGCCTGCGCAAAGTATCAAAGTTTTTTCTGACCGTGCCGTGGACAAAGGCGATATATATTTTTTTGACCGCGCGCTTCCGGAATTCGTCCATCATGAGCGCTTGAGCCTTCTTACCCTTAGCATATATGATGAGGCCCGAGGTATCACGATCGAGCCTGTGGCAGGGATGGGCGTTCGCCTCGATACCTCGATTGTCGAGCTCCATGCTCAATTGGCTCGTTAATGTGTTCGTCTCGCCCTTCGGCGTCGGTATGACAAGCACCCCCGATGGCTTGTCGACCACCATCAGCCATTCATCCTCAAAAACTATCCTGTATCGCCTCTTGTCCATATAGCGTTAAATCGGAAATAGGGGGGCACAATACCCCCCCAAGCATCACAGCACTTTGGTCTTGTAATTGGTCGCGCGGACGTCGTACTCATCTTCTATCTCGCCGACTATCTCTTCGAGCAGGTCTTCGATGGTGACGATGCCTTCAACCTTATTATTTTTATCCACCACTATGGCGAGGTGCGTATGGCCTTTTTGGAATTCCTTCAGAAGCTCGGTCACCTTTTTGGAATCGCTCACAACGGTAGCGGGATATATTATATCCTGGATCACCACGAGCTCCCTGTTGGATGACAGGATCAGAAGGTCCTTCATGTTTATTATGCCGACGATATTGTCCGTGCGGTCCTTATATACAGGCAGGCGCGAATAACCGGATTCCAAAACCCTGGCCAGGATATCGTCCAGCGCCGAATTTATATCGATCGCCACGACTTCTTTTTTATGCGTCATGACGTTCTTCACCACCGTCTCGCCGAAATCAAAAACCTTCGAAAGCATCCTGTATTTTTCTTTGTGCAGAACCCCTTCCTCTTCGCCTATCTTTATAAGCGCTTTTATCTCCTCATCCGTAACGAGCGACTGCACCCCTTCGGCCTTTCCGCCTATAGCTTTTATTAATTGCTTAATAATGAACTCTAAAATCCTCACTACCGGAGAAAAGATGTCTATAAGCCACTGAATAGGCCTGGCCAGGACCAAAGACATCCTTTCAGAATATCTGGCTGCCAATGTCTTCGCCGTAACCTCGGATACAATGATAAGGAATGCCGCGACAATGGTCGCCAGGAGAATGCTCGTGTTGCCGCTTTTGCCGATAAGATTAATGATTATGGCCGTCACCAGAACCGCGATAAGCGCGTCAACTATATCGTTTGCTACCAGGATCGTGCTAAAAAACCTCTCCGGCGTTTTGATGATCTTTAATATCATCCTGGCGGCCATCGAACCTTCGTGAGACAGCCGCCGCAATTTGATGCGGTTTGCGGCAATGACGGATATTTCGGCGGCGGCGGTCGCGGCGGCCAATAACAACAATATTATAAGCGCTATAAGTTCCATGGAATCACCATCCCCTCACCCTAGCCCTCTCCCCTAAAG
>JAUYDB010000224.1 GCA_030691985.1 Candidatus Omnitrophota bacterium
AGGAAATCCCTTCTCCCTTTTCAGGGGAGAGGAAATTATAAGGAAATCCCTTTTTCCCTTCGGAGAGGAAATTATGATGGAATTCCTTCATATTCCCCTCTCCCCTTTAGGGGAGAGGGCAAGGGTGAGGGGTAGGCAAAAAATTTCCCCAATTTTCCACTATCGAGGGCGCGGGCATGAAGATAACTTCTAAGCTTTGGATCGGCATCGCGATATTAACCGTCCTTTCTCCGATAGGGCTCATGTTGCCTGAACATTTTAGGGCGGGCTCAGCGTGGGGTGAGTGGGGGGTCGAAGAGATGGAGAGGCTGGCCGGCTATATTCCGCAGGGCCTTGAAAAACTCGCCGGCCTTTGGATAGCGCCTATTCCTGATTATGCGTTTAAGGGTTGCGCCCCCCTATTTATCGCTATCGTAGGCGTTGGCATAACCGCGCTTGTGGCGGTCGGTATAGGAAAATTACTGGTGAAGAAAGGCGATTGACGTCCGTGTCAAAAGGCAACTTATTCATAGAGCGCTCGCTCGCGGGGGCTCTATCCTTCTTAAAAGAGTCCATTTTCGCGGATGAATACGCGGCAAAAAAAGGATTCCTGCAGTCTTTAGACCCGAGGGTCAAGGCGATAACATTCATTTTGTTTATCATCGCGATACTCCTCACGAAACACATAGCGTTTATCGCCTTTCTGTACGCGCTGTGCCTTATCCTTGCCTACCGTTCCGATATCCCCATGGGATTTTTTTTGAAAAGGACATGGATATTTATTCCGATATTTTCGCTTTTTATCGCGCTCCCCGCCATATTCAGCATCTTTACGCCCGGAGAAGCCGTGTTTACCATAAACGCGATCGGGGCGAAGCTTATTATTACGCGCCAGGGTTTGCTCGGGGTGTCATTATTTGCCGCGCGCGTGATAACGTCGGTATCATTCGCCGTTCTCCTGAGCATCACGACAAAACATTTCATGCTGCTCAAGGTCCTGCGTATTTTCGGCGTGCCGCAGGTGTTTGTCATGACATTTGGCATGTGTTACCGGTATATCTATCTTTTTCTGGAGGTGATCGAAAACACGTATCTTGCCGTCAAAAGCCGGGTAGGCGCGCGGATCCACTACAAAAAAGGACAACGCATAGCGGCATGGAACATGTCCGCCCTTTGGCAGCGGTCATACTATTTGAACGAAGCCCTTTACAGCGCCATGCTTTCGAGAGGGTATGCGGGAGAGCCGCGGACAGCGGATTGTTTTAAGGCTAAACCGAGGGATTGGGCCTGGCTGTTTCTGGCAATGGCAATTTTCACAGCCACTCTTCTCGCGCGGTGAGCGCTGGAAAATGGGGGACACAATCATAGCTGTCCAAATTGGCGCGATTTCCCCCTCACCTTAATCCTCTCCCCCTTCGGGGGAGAGGAAATTATAAGGAAATCCCTTTTTCCCTTCGGAGAGGAAATTATGATGGAATTCCTTCATATTCCCCTCTCCCCTTTAGGGGAGAGGGCAAGGGTGAGGGGTAGGCAACATTTTCGGACGACGGATAACGGAACGATGCTATAACGAGGCAAAAACATGGCAATGACAGTATTCGAGTTGAAGGACGTCCACTTTTCGTATCTTGGGAAATTTCCGGCGCTCGCAGGGATTGATATTACCGTAGAGGAAGGCCGGAATATAGCCGTTATCGGCGCCAACGGTTCCGGAAAATCAACGCTTTTGCATCTTTTAAACGCGCTTATTTTCGCGGATAAGGGAAGCTGCAAATTCTTTGGGAGAGAATTAAATGAAGGCCTTTTCCGCGAAGAAGATTTCTCGAAGGCTTTCAGGCGCGCTGTAGGGCTGGTATTCCAAAACCCCGACGTCCAGTTATTTTGCCCCACAGTAAGAGAAGAGATTATGTTCGGCCCGCTGCATCTGGGTTTTGATCCAAAAACGATTTTGCCGATGTTTGATTCGATTACGAAGGTTTTCGGGATAGAGGGCCTGGTTGACAGGATGCCGCATCAATTAAGCATAGGGGAGAAACGTAAAGTCGCCATGGCGTCTGTTTTAATATCGGGACCGGATATACTCCTCCTGGATGAACCGACTTCCGGCCTGGACCCTAAAACCTCGCGAGACCTTATCGATCTTCTAAAAAAGCATCACGAAAGCGGAAAGACGACCATCACGGCGACGCATGACCTGCATATCATAGAAGAGATAGCGGACATTATCTATGTCTTTGATAAAAATAAGACGATCATACGGTATGGCGATCCTCATGAATTGCTATGCGATATTAAGTTCCTGGAAGAAAACAATCTTATGCATTCTCACTCCCACAGGCATGACGGCGAAACCCACGTCCATCGGCATGATCATTTAATGCACGATCACGCTCATAGCTGATCCCTCCTATAAAATGGGGTCTGACCCAACGCGTCTATTGCACATTGAATGGGTCTGACCCCATTTTTTGGCATAGCAAGCTAGCTATAAAAAGGGGTCAGACCCCATTCACGGCTTAATAGACGCGCTGGGTCAGACCCCTTTTTAGTCAGACCCCTTTTTATCAGCGTCTCTTAAAACTCTGATCTATTACCCGGTTTCCCTCTTGACAAACGGTAAATATGTGGTAGATTTGTTGTATGATTATGTATTAAAGTTTAGTAAAACCTAAAATGGAGCACATTATTGAATATGGAGATTATTAATCAACTGCAGATAAGAGAGATATTTCATCTTGAATTTTTGAAGTGGTTCTCCAGAAAGGTCAAAATCGACTTTTACGCCTTGAAAGGCGGGGCGAATTTGCGCTTTTTCTTCAAAAGCTTCCGCTATTCCGAGGATATGGACCTGGACGTTTCCGGGATACGGAAAGATGCCCTTCTTGACGCGGTGATGGCTATTTTGGGGTCAAAGTTATTTAACGATTCTTTAAACTCATACGGCATAGAGAGAGTAATCCCGCCGGATATCAGCAGGGCAAAACAGACCTCGACGACCCAGCGATTCAAGCTTCACCTTATCACCTATACCGGCGAGGACCTTTTTACGAAAGTCGAATTTTCAAGAAGGGGATTTAAGGGCGAGATCGTGGCGGAATCGGTGTCCGATTCTGTTACCAGAACATATAAGATGCCGCCGCTGATAGTGCCGCATTACGGCGTAAAAGCGACGGTGGAGCAAAAGGTGTCGGCTCTTGGTTTAAGAAGCGCGGTTCAGGCGCGGGATATCTTTGATCTTTACATACTTTCCTCTCAATGTGAGCCGGGAGAGTGGGGCGCCGGTGAGATTGCCCCATTGACGCTGAAAGAAGCTTCCGAAAGGGTTTTCGAGGTGAGTTTTGAACAGTTTCGGGATACGGTAGTTTCGTATCTGCCGGTACAGGATCAGAAAAGTTATAATTCTTCAGGGATTTGGGATGAGGTACGGATTAAAACCGCGCGTTTTTTAGAGGAATTGGAATCAAAGGCATGAGCCGGAAACCCATATTCTGGTACATAAGACAGCTGAAGAGGCCGGTTTTCACTACGCATGAACTTGCCGCTGTTTCAGGCAGATCGGCATCAAACGTGGTGCAGGCCCTTAATTGCCTCGCGAAAAACAGGATCATCACAAAAATATCCAGAGGTATTTGGGCGGATGCAGAGTCGGGGAAAGTCAGCCCATATACGATCGTCCCTTTTTTGCTGCCGCGTCAGCGCGCATACGTTTCTTTCATAAGCGCTCTGCATCTTCACGGCCTGGTCGAGCAGATACCGCAGGTAATAACGCTCGCTACCTTGTCTCACACAAAGACAATTCGTACGGCGGTCGGAGTTTTCCAGCTGCACCGGATAGACCCGCGTTTCTTCGATGGCTTCACATGGTATAAAGGGACGGGAAACTTCCTCATTGCCGAACCGGAAAAGGCGCTGATTGACAGCCTTTACTTGTCGACGCGAAAGAAGAAACAGTTCGCTTATTTTCCCGAGTTATATTTTGGAGGGAAATTCGATTTAAAAAAAGCGATGCGCTGGGTCGAAAAAATCCCCAATCACAAAATACGCGTTTCAGTCGCCGGCAAATTAAAAAAAATGGGGAAATAGGATGGAAAAAGGGGGAAACGGGGGACACCCATTTTTATGCAATAGATCAGAGTTTTAAGAGACGGTGATAAAAAGGGGTCTGACCCAGCGCGTATATTATGCGGTAAAAAGGGGTCTGACCCAGCGCGTCTATAATGCGGTGGATGGGTCTGACCCCTTTTTACAGATAGCTTGCTATGCCAAAAAATGGGGTCAGACCCATCCAATG
>JAUYDB010000236.1 GCA_030691985.1 Candidatus Omnitrophota bacterium
AACACATGCTTATACCCGAAATCGTTGCTGATGCATGTCAGGAGAGAGCTGTCGTTGAACGCCATGGCCCTGATGCCGGCGTTCTTCCAGAAATCGATCGCCATGTGGCTCGATATCGAAGCGCTTGCGCCATTGCCGATAAACAGGACCTTCCCGCCCCGGGACGCGCTCTCTGTCAGCGTACGCACAGCTTTTTCCACGGCTTCGTAAAATCCGTATTCCTTAGCTCCCGTTCCCGTGACCGCGACACCGTCAAAAAGGCCTTTCAGCGCGGAGAAATATCCGCTTATATCTTTTTTCATTTCAGTAACCTCGTTATGAATTTTACCAGGTCCACAAGTTTGACCGGTTCCCTGTTGCAGACTATCTGGACCGCCAGGGAGCCGACCGCATTCCCTATGAAGGAGACTAGGTCCTGCGGCAATCCGGCCGCGAAACACGGTCCCACGAAAGCGAAGAAGGCGTCGCCCGCGCCTATAGCGTCGACGACCCGGTAAGAGAACGCCGGCGTCTCGTGAAAACCTTCCGGCTCCGAATAACAAAGAGAGCCGTTCGGGCCGCGGGTCGTTATTATGTGCCCGCATTTAAGCTTCTTATAGACCGACTTGGCATGCGTCTTCAGGTCGCTGAACCTGTCGTGGGTTGCGAAACGGAGTTCCATCTCATCTATACATACGCAATCGGCTTTAGGGTATTTCGTAACGAGGTTAAAGCCTATATTGGCGCTGTTCGTCTGCACGTTCAGGGCCAGATACCGCGCCTTCGACGAGATCAGCCCTATCATCCTTTTTGTGAGGAGGCCGTGCCCGAAATCCGAGACCACGATCAGGTCGTAACCCTTTATCGCCTTCTCGAGACGCTTTAATATCCCGGCCTCAAGCTCCTTCGGTATATCGTCGTCTTTTATGTAGCATACCTCAAAAAGCTTCCTGTTGACTTCCGGGCTGACGTATCTCCTCTTTACGATGGTGCCCATGTCGGACCGGTGAAAAAATAGGGGCTTGACGTTCGGGCTCAGGTGGGCCCTTATAAAATCCTCATGGGAATCCTTAGACCCCAGTACCGTCAAAAGGTCGACATTGCCGCAGATGCTTGCGGCATTATTAGCCGTGGCCAGGACGCCTCCGGCAAACGACTCTTCCGACACATATCTGTTGGCAACAAGGTGCTCTTTGGAAGACTTGCCCATCGGGGAACAGTAGTGATACTGGTCTATAATCGCATCGCCGATCACGAGGACCTTCATATCCTTGATCAGGCCCAGTTTTCCCACTATGGAGTCTACCGTGTACCTTTTACCTATAGCCTTTAAGTACCTCACCGTCCTTTGCGGGAATACGTCCAGATAGTCGTTTATAAGGCGGGATGAGCTGAAAGTTATATCATCGGTAAAAGCGAGCCTGCCGCCGATCGATTTGACGGCCTCCTCCTCCTCGTAAATCTTGCCGGTAAGGTCCCCGGACTTATCCCTGTAATCAAGGCCCTTCACATAAACATCCGGCTTCAGCATCTTTATGCAGTCAGTGGCGGTCGGCGAATCCACTATGCAGACATAATCGGTTATGGACAGAAACGCCAGCGTCTCGGCCCGCAGGTTTTCATTAAAGACCGGGCGGCCGGGCCCCCTCTTTACATGCCTGTCTTTCGTTATCGTAACGACCAGGACATCGCCTTCCTTCTTTGCCTGGGCTAGATGCCTTATATGGCCCAGATGGACCAGGTCAAATACGCCGTGGCACTGCACCACCTTCTTGCCGTTCTTCTTGAGGCCGTCCACGATCCCGGCCAAAGTCTCCAGAGTCCTTATCTTTCTATCGATCTTCTGGTCCATATCGGTCTCACCCCTTCGCTAAATATTTGAACCAGTCGTGTGTCGCCTCTTCGATCGCCTCCGGCGTCCAGACAGGCGCGCTTTTCCAGTAATCTATCTTTTGTAGCACCTTCCCGACGCCTTCTTCGAACGAGACCCGGGGACTCCATCCAAGCATGGATTTGATCTTAGCGATATCTGCCCATGTGCAATCCGGCTCGCCGGGCCTTTTAGGGATGCGCGTTACCTCTCCCCCTAAAAGTGATACTAATTTGTTAACGCTTTGGGGCCTGCCTGATCCGACATTAAAGATTTCGTTCTTGATTTCCGATGAAGCGGCTTTCAGAAAAGCTTCGACGACATCGGACACATAGATGAAATCCCTGGTTTGGCCGCCGTCCCCAATAACGGTAAATGGCCTGTTATTGAGTTTCTGAGCCAGAAATACACCGAAAACAGCTCCATACGTGCCGGACGTCCTCGAGCGGTGCCCGTAAACATTAAAAAGCCTTAAAGATATAACCGACATTTTATATACACCGGCCCAGTGGAACACGATCTCTTCCCCGAGATATTTTGTCAGCGCATAAGGGTATTGCGGATCTATCGGGGCTGTTTCCGGCGTAGGGTAGGCGGAAGGGATCCCGTAACAAGAAGATGAGGCAGTGTAAATCAGTTTCTTGACGCCGCTCAAACGGGAGACCTCCACGACATTGGCTGTACCCGTCACGTTTGAATCATAATATTTCAGCGGTGTAACTATCGAAGGCACTATGTCGGCTAAAGCGGCCAGGTGAAAAACGATATCCACGCCCTCGAAGTGCGGTCTTATATCAGAGATATTGCGGATATCCGCCTCTACTATCTTGAGGGCGACATTATCTTTAAACGAAGCCATATTTTGCATCCTGCCGTTTGAAAAATTATCGATGACTATGACTTCATGCCCGTCCCTCAATAACGCTTCCGCCAGGTGGCTGCCGATGAATCCGGCACCTCCCGTTACAAGGCATTTTTTCGAACTGTTTTTCATTTTTATTATCTTCTTTTTACGTACGAGCGACCCTGTTATTTTCCTAAAATCAGTTGAATTTCATCGATATAAAATTTCCCCGAACAACCCTGCATATCAATTATAATCTTTTCCATCATCATGCCGTCTGAATTCCAGTTATTCCTTGAAGCGATAGCTCTCGCGCTCTCAGACAGGTTGTTGATTCTCCATTCCGTCCAGCCGTTGCCGGCATCGAGCCGGGTAAACGGCGGATTGCAGATGCCGGTCAACCCCTGTTTTTTATACACAACCCAGAAAAGCAGCTGTCGCCCGGAAAGATTGTCGCCTTTTACAAATAATCGAAGCCCAAGGTTAAGATCCGGGGCATTGATCGGTATTATTACCTCCTTCGACCAATAATCATAGCCTTCTTTCGAATATGTCATATCCAGAAATTCCGAACGGTTCCCTTCATATGCAAAGTCTTTCATAATAAAATGCTCATTAATTTTTACTTTTGCGTTGCTCATGTATCTCTTAAACTGCGGCTGGTTCGTCTCAAAATCCTCTAAAACCACGTAGATATTATCACCCCATATTTCCGACACTATCTCTTTATTCCGCGAGTATTTCTTGTTTAGATATCGCAATACGTCCATGGGGCTAACGCCGTAATCCAGTATCCTTTTGGTAAAGAATGCTCTGGCATCCTTAAAAAGCCCGTTTTCGACATAGGTGTCTCCCAGGTTAAAATAGAAATTTTCGCGGCCGGCTCTGATATTCTGCCTTTGCATATCGTCAGCCGCGTTTATATATTTCCCCGCATCCCGGAAGTCAGGATAGAGCCCGGCCAGCTTCCGGAATTCTTTAATGGCCGGTTCGAACCTTCCGGCTTCCAATAATCCGATCGCCGGCAACTTTTCATGGCTCAAATCTTTTCCGGTATAATGTCTTTTCAGATCCGGAAACTCAAACCCTGCGCCTCCTCTGGCATAGGATTCTATAGCCAGATTCATAAAATCAAACTTCGCGGCGAGAAGGCCGATCTCAAAGTTAGCCCTTACCAGAGCGGATTCAGACAGGATTCTCTTCACTGAATCTTTCCGTAATATCTTGTCATAAATCCGGATGGCTTTTCCATATTGACCATTGCATTTATAATAATCCGCCAGTCTGAACCTGAAAGACGCCGTGCTTGATATGTGCAGAGCTGCCGCTGCAAATATATAAAATCCTATTAACAGGCAACAAAGTGTTTTACCGTTCATAAGCCGCCGATCCTGCTCATCATCGTTCCTTCAGTCTTTCCAATAATTTTACCTTCTCTATAAAATCAAATATAATTATAAAAAATACTGCAAACACAAACGCGACAAAGCCAAATGTAAAAGCCCTCTTCTTCGCATTACGAGCCATCTTCCCATCCGGCGCAGTAGCTCTGTCAATCACCTGGACTATATTGCGTTGGGCGCCGATATCAAGCTGCTTATTTAAATAATCAAGATTGTCTATATAAGCGTTGGCTATCTTGCTGGAGAGTTCTGCAGAACCTGTCCGAACCATGAGCCGCATGAGGCCATTCACCTCTATTTTGATTTCGGTCGCGCCTTTTAAAGTGTTCCGAGCATCCGCTAATGTGCTTGTGCTCCAGGCTTTTTTCAGTTCCAATTGTTCAACAATTCTATCCGTCATCTGCCTGCTCTCAAGCATCGATATTATCAGATCCCTCATATTATTCTTCGATTTCACTACAAGCCCTTCCATCTTCATGCCATAATTGGCATCTAAAGGAAAAAATGTGGCCATTGCTTCATACGTATCGGGTCTACGCATTTCAGAATAGGCCCCGTAAAGAATGCCTGAAATAATGATCAAAAGGACAATCCACCGACGTTTATAGACCACTTTAATATAATCGATAAGGTC